>NZ_JBFRDK010000051.1:0-45302 GCF_052113545.1 Paenibacillus sp. TAF43_2 | reverse complement strand
GGCTAAGTGTAATCCTGCTTCTAACCGCGTTCGTTCGCGTATCTCCTGTGTTTGCTTCTATTGTGAAGGAAATTCCGGGTTTCAGCGGATTTGTTGAGTTGATTCAGGGAGATAAGTCCTTGTTTACAGCAATGGAAAATGATTTCATACAGCCTATAAAGCTCTCGGACGAGAAAAACGGCTACATTTTTACGGTTGATGGAATTATAGCCGATGATCAGCGTATGGCTATTCTGTATACGGTAGAGGGACCAGGAATTAACGGCAATACAGGATTTCTGGATTATAAATTAAAAACGAGTGATGGCAAAGATTTGGTCGCTTCCATTGGTTCATCGCATTATCCGAATGACGATGCCGAGGGTTCAAGCGTTCCTGTCCATCAATATTTAGATATACTAATGGGCGAAGGTTCTAAAATGCCGGAAAGCCTGCAATTCAGCTTATTGCTTGGCGGTCAGTGGCTAAAGGTTGAGTTTCCGATTGAGCATAAAAGATTCGAGGGGATGCGCGAAGAAATCTCGATCGAGCAAAAGGTTGAGATCGGAGGACAACGTTTTACAGTGAAAAATGCTGTCATAACACCGCTTCAAATAGCTGTGACAATTGAAGCAGATGCAACTAATGACAAACACGCAAATGGTTTTATAAATATAGCGCTTGTCGATGAGAAAGGCAGGCGATATGAGTCGAATTCTGCGTTTGGCGATTCTAATACATCAATTACCCGTCACTTTAAGAGCAGCTATTTCGTTAAGCCCAAAAAGCTAACTTTAATTGCGGACGGTTTGTATGTGTCGGAAAACAATTTAAGCATCACGGTGGATACGGATAAAATAGAAACTATATCATCACCGAATAATAGGCTTCTATTAGCCAGCAAAGAGCTGCTTAATGGTGAGTATGAAGTGAAGTTTGATTTGCTAAGTCAGGATGAGATTGATAAGAAGCCGGGATATACATTATTTCCGCACGGCGGCACCTTCAAGGACGGTGCTGGTGTATCCTATCCTATTTCAGATAGCCGCGGGGTGCAGTGGAATTCAAATGAAGATAAAGTGACCTATGTTTATCGAATTCCAGCAGCAGATTACAAGCAGCCGTTAACATTCAGTATTGAGCAGTACCCTGGTTATGTATTAAAGCCGATAAGTATACCGATAAAATAAGTCGAAGGCGCTGAGCAGCGGAGGAAACGTTGCGTTCAGCGCCTTTTTCCTTTACGATGAAGACATTGGAAAATATCATACATATACACAATAGCAGTTGTCATATGAGGGAGGCCCTACGATGCCGAAAAAAGTGAAAGTATCTGAGCTCGTTAAACAATTTCAGCTTGAGATTATTGCGGGCGAGGATGGAATGAAGCGTGCCATTACAGTAGATGATTTGTATCGGCCTGGACTCGAAATGGCTGGATATTTCCACTACCATCCAAGTGAGCGCGTACAGCTGCTTGGAAGAACGGAAATCTCGTTCCTAAATATGCTGGACGGTGAAGAGCGCAAGGATCGTATGGTTCGTTTATGCAACGAGGATACACCATGCATTATTTTGACAAGAGGGCTGGAAGCGCCTCTAGAGCTTGTAGATCAATGTAATGAGAAACAAATTCCGCTGCTCAGAAGCAATGTGGCTACAACCATTTTGTCCAGCAGAATTACGGACTTTTTGGAGAGAAAGCTTGCTCCGACAGCAACGATTCATGGCGTTCTTGTTGACGTATACGGGGTTGGCATGCTTATTACTGGAGGAAGCGGCATCGGTAAAAGCGAGACAGCGCTAGAGCTTGTCAAACGCGGACACCGGCTTGTTGCTGATGATGCAGTAGAAATTATGCAAACCTCCGATGCGCAGCTGCACGGCAGTGCGCCAGAGCTTATTCGTCACCTGCTCGAGATTAGAGGGCTGGGTATTATTAATGTAATGACACTTTTTGGCGCAGGGGCAGTTCGGACGCAGAAGCGTATCGGCCTTGTCATTAAGCTGGAAAACTGGCAGCAGGACAAGCAGTATGATCGCCTTGGATTGGATGAAGAAACGACCCGTATTATCGAGACGGACATTCCGCTCGTAACTGTGCCAGTAAGACCCGGTCGTAACTTAGCAGTCATCATCGAGGTGGCAGCAATGAATTTCCGCTTGAAACGAATGGGTTACAATGCGGCGCTGCAGTTTACGAATAAGCTTACGGAAACAATCGCTGACGATATGGACGAATACGATTGAACCTAAAGGGGATATAACTAAATGAAGACATTGATATTAAACCCAATTGCCTTCACATTAGGCTCTATTGAAGTGCATTGGTATGGCATTATTTTGGGAACGGCGGCATTAGTGGGGCTGCTTCTCGCAGTGCAGGAAGGAAAACGATTCGGCATTAAGCCTGATTTTTTCATGGATTTGCTGCTGCTCGGCGTCCCTTCCGCCATTATTGGAGCGCGAATTTATTATGTAGCGTTCAAATGGGAAGATTATAAAGGCAACTTTGTAGATGTGTTCAAAATATGGAATGGCGGTATCGCGATATATGGTGCGATAATCGGAGCTTTTATTTGCGGATTCTTCTATTTCCGCTATAAAGGCTATAACTTCTGGCGCTTGGTAGACATTTGTGTACCTGGACTGCTTGCAGGTCAAATGATTGGCCGTTGGGGAAATTTCATGAACCAAGAGGCGTATGGCGGCGTGGTTAGCGAGTCTTTCCTACGCAATACCCTTCATTTACCATCGTTTATCGTGGATCAAATGCTTATTCAAGGTGAATACCGTCACCCGGCTTTCTTGTATGAATCCGTATGGAGCTTAGTCGGTATTGCTATATTGTTCGTCCTTCGCCGCCAGAAGTTTTTGCGCGCAGGCGAGCTGATGGCCAGCTACTTTATCTGGTATTCAATCGGCCGTTTCTTTATTGAAGCGCTTCGTACGGACAGTCTTGCGTTTAGAGGACCATCGTGGCTAGCATCCTTTATTAATGGCCTCTGGACTCCAATGGAAGTATTATTCAAACAAGGCTACTTGGATCCTGCGTACGGCAACATAAGGATTTCACAAGTACTGGCGCTGCTTTTAATCGTTGGTGCGGTTGTACTTATTATCGTGCGGCGTAAGACGGGACTTGCATCCGCTCATTACCTTGATCCAATTACGACTAGCAAGCCAGAGCGTAATGTGGGATCGGATGAGAAAAGGGGCAAAGACCAACCTGCTGGCACTAAAAAAGATGATGAGGTTGGCAAGCGTTAAATGTAATTAGGGAGGTTTATCGATGACGGGCAATATCAAAACGATGCTGTTCGATTTGGACGGCACAATTATCGACACCAATGAGCTTATCATCCGCTCGTTCATAGAGTCTTTACAAGGCGTAGCACCAGAAGGATTCGGAAGAGAGCATATTATTCCAAGCATGGGACAGCCGCTTACGGATCAAATGAAGCTATTCTCGGGATTGGATGAAGTAACACATCTTGTGGCAGCGTATCGCGAAGTTAATCTGCGTTTGCATGATGAATATGTAAAACCATTTGATTACGTCATAGAAGTTATTGAGCGAATGCATAAGCAAGGTATCCAAATTGGCGTCGTTACGACAAAAATGCGTCTGACAACGGAACGCGGCTTGAAATACGTTGGGCTGTTCGACTTCGTGGATACCATTGTAACGATTGATGATGTTGTTCATGCCAAGCCGCATCCAGAACCAGTGAGCAAAGCAATCGGACTGCTCGGCGCAGATCCGGCAACGACCATTATGGTTGGAGACAGCACAGTGGATATCGAGTCGGCGATTGCGGCAGGTGCGATAGCAGTTGGTGTCGCTTGGTCGCTAAAAGGCGAGCAAATCCTTAAGGATGCCGGAGCCCATCATGTCATTCACGACATGCGCGATCTCTATTCCTTTGTCGGAATGGAGCGGGAAACATTTGCGTAAAGTTGAACGATATCCGGTGGAAGGGCCAAACGCGCTGTGGCAAGTATATTCAACGGTCAGCCGATTCAAATCGGTTCGTAATTTCATTTGCATCCAGCTAGCGCGCTATTGTCCGATTCTTCCGTTAAAAAATTGGATTTACCGCCGTTTGCTCGGCATGAAGGTCGGAGAACATACCGCTTTTGCACTTATGGTCATGGTCGATGTCTTTTTTCCAGAGCGTATAACGGTAGGCAATAATACAATTATCGGATATAATACAACCATTCTAACTCATGAATATTTGATCAAGGAGTATCGTCTCGGCGACGTCGTGATAGGCTCTCATGTCATGATAGGAGCAAATACGACGATATTGCCAGGTGTAACAATCGGCGATCATGCCATTGTAGCTGCTGGATCAGTTGTCCATAAGGATGTGCCTGCTTATGCATTTGTAGGAGGCAATCCGATGAGGGAAATTAGACGAAGCGAAATGGTCGTGCCAAGCGAATTTGATGAGAATGTGCGCAACATTTTAAACTAATGGGCTATGGAAAGCTTCGTCCGTGCGAGTTCGTCTCGCAGCCGGTCGAGGCTTTCTTTTTTGACATAAAACGGATCGATTTCAACTTGACGAAAATAAGCTTTTCATGCTAATATTACGACTAAACTCTTTAATTTGTTAGCATGGTAACATGGTATCGCTTTAAACCACTAAAGTRAACGAAGGTGATATTGGTGTCTAAACCAAAAGTATTTGAGAAGCCGATAGGCGTTAAAGATTATTTGCCAAGCGCAGTGGCTAAGCTGCGTCATATTGAACGTCAGGTTCTTGCCTGCATGCAGGGCTGGGGCTACGAACAAATTATAACTCCAACAATGGAATATTACGATACAGTGGGTGTAGCCAGCTCTACGTCCGATCAGAAGTTATTCAAGCTGCTTAACAATCGTGGAACAACGCTGGTGCTGCGCTCTGATATGACGTCGCCAATCGCTCGTGTGGTGTCATCCTTATTGAAGCAAGCGGATTTTCCACAGCGTCTGTCGTATCACTCTAATGTGTTTCGGGCGATAGAGGAAGAGGCGGGCCGCGAGGCGGAATTTTTCCAAACGGGCGTAGAGCTAGTTGGTGATTCCTCGGCAGAAGCGGATGCAGAGGTTGTTGCTCTTGCAATCGCGTCGCTTAAAGCTGCCGGTGTTGAACGTTTCAAGATAGCTATTGGGCATGTTGGATTCCTAAACGGCTTGCTGGAGCAATCCTTGCCAGGCCGTGCAGAAGCGCAGGAGCAGTTGAAGAGCTGCTTGTTAGGCCGTGATTTTGTAGGTTACCGCGAGCAGCTTCGTGGATTATCCGTGGATGAATCCGTTCAGCAAGAGCTGGAAGGTGTTTTGCGTCTACGCGGCGGGCAAGAGATTTGTGATCAAGCGCTGCAGCTGAATGTGGATGATAAAGCGCGGGCGTCCATTCAACATTTGTGCGAAATATGGGATGTGCTGAAGGCGTACGGGGTTTGTGAGCATGTGCTTATCGATCTGACGATGATTGGTGACTTCTCCTATTACACAGGGATGACTTTCGAGGGTTATGCAGCTGATCTAGGCTTCCCGGTTGTAAGTGGAGGCCGTTATGACAACCTGCTGGCCCAGTTCGGCAGACCGGCTCCAGCAACGGGATTTGCACTCAAGACGACACGTATTCTGGAGCTGCTTGGCGATGGCGCTGAGAGTGAAACGGAACGCACACTGGTTATCTATGATACTGCTGGACGCAATGAGGCGCTTGTTAAAGCACAGGAACTGCGCGGGCAGGGTGCGAGCGTTGTAACAGAGCGGGTAGATGCGAATAACGCACTTCTTGATGAGCTTAAAAATAAGGCACAGCAGCAATCGTTTACTTATAAAGGCGTAGCCTACACAGCATTGCTGACATTTGACGGAAGCGGAATTAAAGGAGGCAGCGCCACATGAGCGGAGCGACAAAAGATATATTGAAAGTGGCGATGCCGAAGGGCCGCATTTATAAGGTAGCTTCCAAGCTGTTCCGTGAAGCGGGGCTTCCGATTCCTAGCGACTTTGATGATACGCGCAAGCTGATCATTGAGCTTCCAGAGGTAGGGATGGAGTTCATTATGGCAAAGCCTGTTGACGTACCGACTTATGTGGAATACGGCGTAGCGGACATCGGAATCGTGGGCAAAGACGTGCTCATGGAGGAAAATAAAGATGTTTATGAGCTGCTTGATCTTGGCATTGCCAAATGCCGGATGTCTGTTATTGGCATGCCGGATTGGAAGCCGGCCATGAATCCGCGTGTAGCGACCAAATACCCGAATGTGGCTTCGGCGTATTTCCGTGAGCTTGGGCAGCAGGTAGAGGTTATTAAGCTGAACGGCTCCATCGAGCTTGCGCCAATGATCGGGTTAGCTGACCGTATCGTTGATATGGTGGAAACCGGCCAAACTCTTCGTGAGAATGGGCTTGTGGAGATGGAATCAATCTTCGGTATTACGAGCCGCTTGATCGCGAATCGAGTAAGCTACCGGATGAAGAATGAAGCGATTCAAGGACTGTGTGATCGCTTGCAGGAAGCGTTGGCTAAGCGGGGGTAGAAGAGGGCGGAAAGTAAGAAAAAGCATAAGCAGACAAAGCGAGTCCAGCAAGAACGGGAAATGCATAGCGAGTGTCAACGAAGCAGGAGCAAACGCAAAGTAGGGCTTGCAGCACTTCATGTGTAGAACAAGTGAATTGCATGCTGGACTGGACGGATTAATAGATTAATAGCCTTGTGAGTATTGGAAGGAGTGGATGATATGCGTATTATGCGAGCGGAGCAATTTGGTTTGAAGCGTGAGGTGGAGTATGGGACGCCTGAGCAAAATGAGTCTGCTTTGAAGATCGTCGCAGACGTAAAGTCTGAGGGGGATGCAGCGCTGCTGAGGTACACTGAGCAGCATGACCGCGTTAAGCTGGACGCTGCGTCGCTGCGTGTGACGCAGGAGGAAATTCAGGCGGCGTATGAGCATGTTGACGCCGACTTTCTCACGGCTATTCGCGAAGCAGCCGTGAACATTCGGGTATTCCACGAGAAGCAAATGCGTACCTCGTGGATGGATTTGCAGCAGGACGGAACGCTGCTCGGGCAAATTATGCGACCGCTCAAGCGGGTCGGCGTATACGTGCCCGGAGGCAAGGCGGCTTATCCGTCGTCCGTGCTGATGAATGTTATACCGGCCCAGGTAGCTGGCGTGCCGGAAATTGTTATGGTGACGCCGCCGGCAACTGGCGGCACGGAAGGCATCGACCCGTATATTCTCGTTGCCGCCGCGGAATCGGGCGTCAAGGAGATGTACCGGGTCGGCGGCGCACAGGCCATAGCCGCGCTTGCGTACGGCACGGCCACAATTGCTCCGGTCGATAAAATATGCGGACCGGGCAATATTTATGTGGCGCTTGCGAAGCGCGCCGTATTCGGTGCCGTCGATATCGACAGTATCGCCGGGCCAAGTGAAATCGTCGTGCTTGCTGACGATTCAGCTGATCCCGCGTATGTAGCCGCGGATCTGCTGTCGCAGGCGGAGCACGATGAGATGTCATCGGCGATCCTTGTAACGCCATCGCAGCAGCTTGCGGAAGCTGTAGCAGCGGAGGTGGAGCGTCAGCTATCCACCCTGCCGCGCCAAGACATTGCACGCAGCTCCATCGACAACTATGGCGCTGTACTGCTGGTCGATTCGCTTGAAGCGGGTATCGACGTTATTAATCAGATCGCACCTGAACACTTAGAGGTGCTGACGGTTGACCCGATGCGTTTGCTCGGCTACATTCAGAACGCAGGAGCTATTTTCCTTGGGCCTTACAGCTCGGAGCCGGTCGGGGATTATTTTGCTGGACCTAACCACATCATTCCGACAAACGGCACAGCACGGTTCTCATCGCCAGTTAACGTTGATGATTTCTTGAAGAAATCGAGCTTGATTTACTATAGTAAAGAAGCGCTGATGTCTAATGGCGATAAAATCATGACGCTGGCTCGTCACGAAGGGCTTGAAGGGCACGCTCGTGCAATCGAGGTTCGTCTTGAGAAGGAACGCGGGTAAACATTTTAACGTAAATAGATTAATTTGTTAGGCAAACAATTAAGTATAGGAGAGTTATTACCTAGGTAATAACTCTTATGCTCTTTAGCGGCATCTGCTGGAATTCCCTTATGCGGCAGGGCATTTGAGATGATGAAAACAAACATAATCATATAGGAAGAAGGAATGAAAGTGTCGGAAAATCGCGTACGTGAAGCATCGGTGGCACGCAAGACGAATGAAACGGATATTAAGCTTACTTTTGCAGTAGATGGAACAGGTGAAGCAAAGATTGATACAGATGTCCCTTTCTTTAACCATATGCTGGATCTATTTATTAAGCACGGCCAGTTTAATCTGGAATTAGAAGCACGCGGCGACATCGACATCGATGATCACCATACGGTAGAGGATATCGGAATTTGCATCGGTCAAACGCTTCGTGAAGCGCTTGGCGACAAACGCGGTATCAAACGTTACGCTAGTGTATTTGTACCAATGGATGAGGCGCTGGCTCAGGTTATTATTGATGTGAGCAACCGCCCACACTTTGAATATCGTGCCGAATACCCATCCACACAAGTAGGCAGCTTCTCTACAGAGCTTGTTCATGAGTTTTTGTGGAAGCTTGCACTTGAGTCACGCATCACGCTTCACGTCATCGTACATTACGGCAAAAACACGCACCACATGATTGAAGCGGTGTTCAAAGCGCTTGGACGAGCGCTTGATGAAGCAACGAGCATTGATCCTCGCGTACAAGGAGTGCCTTCAACGAAAGGAGTGCTCTAGGATGATCGCGATTATTGATTATGGGATGGGCAACCTCCACAGCGTAAGCAAAGCGGTTGAGCGTCTTGGATACGAGACGGTTATAACAGACGATCCCGCGACGATTGCAGCTTCAGACGGAGCGATTCTTCCTGGCGTTGGCGCGTTTGGCGATGCCATGCAAAACCTGCGGGAAACGAAGATGGATGAAGTGACCAAAGCGTATGCATCTTCTGGTAAGCCGCTGCTCGGCATTTGCCTTGGCATGCAGCTTCTCTTCACCGAAAGTGACGAATATGGAACGAATGAGGGATTGAATCTTCTTCCCGGCAAAGTTAGCCGTTTCACAGGGGATTACAAGATTCCGCATATGGGCTGGAACAAGCTGAATTTCCTTCAAGAGCAATCGCCTCTATTTAATGGGTTGACCGAAGGGCATGTTTATTTCGTACACTCGTTCCATGCGAAGCCGGAGGTAAGCTCCGACCTGCTCGCAACAACAGACTATTATCAGCAGGTAACAGCCATTGTTGGTCGCGGAAACGTATATGGCATGCAATTTCACCCCGAAAAAAGCGGAGAGCTTGGCATGGAGCTGCTGGGCAACTTTCTTGCACTAACTAAAATTAACGAAGCATAACAAGCTCCAATAGATATTCAAGCAAGTTACTTACTTAAGCAATTAAATCATTTTAGACTCGCTGCTTGGTAAGGATGCTTCTTCCTTAATCCAAGCAGTTTCATCAAAGTGATTCCAAGTAATCCTAAGTAATGCCGAGTGTTACCGGATAGACAATTAAGCTCGACTACGGGCATAAAGGAGAGTGCAATATGCTGGCGAAACGTATCATTCCTTGTCTTGACGTGAAGGATGGCCGCGTTGTGAAGGGTGTTAATTTTGTGAACCTGCGCGATGCGGGAGACCCAGTCGAGCTGGCGGCCACTTATGACCAAGAGGGCGCAGATGAGCTTGTATTTCTAGATATATCGGCTTCCGTTGAAGGGCGTGCGACGATGATTGAAGTCGTCAAGCGGACCGCTGGGGAAATTACGATTCCGTTTACGGTAGGCGGCGGCATATCTCATGTCGATGATATGAAGCGGCTGCTGCGCGCCGGAGCGGACAAAATCGGCATAAATACAGCTGCGGTTTTAAACAAGGCACTCATTCAAGAGGGGTCACGCAAGTTTGGATCACAGTGCATCGTGGTGGCGATTGATGCGAAGTTTAATGCTGAGTGGGGCGAATGGGAAGTTTACACGCACGGCGGACGCAAAACGACTGGCATTAAGGCGCTCGAATGGGCACGTGAAGTGGAGAAGCTAGGCGCGGGTGAAATTTTGCTGACCAGCATGGATGCCGATGGCACCAAAGACGGCTTCGACATCAAGCTCACGCAGGCGGTGTCAGATTCGCTTGGCATCCCCGTTATTGCTTCGGGCGGAGCGGGTAGAGTCGAGCATTTTAACGATGTGTTCCAAATGGCACATGCGGATGCGGCTCTAGCTGCAACGATTTTTCACTATAAAGAGATGACGATTCGTGAAGTGAAGGACGACTTGCGCTTGAAGGGAGTAGAGGTACGATGACGGAAAACAATCATAATGAACTTATCTCAAAAATTAAATGGGACGATGCGGGGCTAGTACCAGCTATTGTTCAAGATGTGCAAAGCAAAGAAGTGCTTATGATGGCTTATATGAATAAGGAATCACTTCAGCTATCCGTTGAATCCGGCGTGACTTGGTATTGGAGCCGCTCGCGTAATGAGCTTTGGAACAAAGGAGCGACAAGCGGCAATACGCAGCGCATCGTCTCTTTGGCTTATGATTGCGACGGTGATACATTACTCGTTAAGGTGGAGCAAAAAGGTCCAGCTTGCCACACAGGGCGCTATAGCTGCTTCTTTAATTCGGTTGAAGTAGCCGGGAACACAGATGCTACCTCAGAGGCTGGACAACCCGCTGCAGACCGCTTCGCTACGCTTGGACAGCTAGAGAGCGTGATTGCCGAGCGTTACGCAGAGCGTCCTGAAGGCTCTTACACCTCATACCTGTTCGATAAAGGTGTCGATAAGATTTTGAAAAAAGTAGGCGAAGAAGCATCCGAGGTTATCATAGCAGCGAAAAATAAAGATAACGACGAGCTTCGCAGCGAGGTTGGCGATCTTATTTTTCACCTGATGGTATTGCTTCGTGAACGCGGATTGCCGCTAGATGATGTAATTAGCGAAATTAACAATCGTCACGGCAAGCCAACAACAAATAAAATGAGATAATGGAAGCTGAATGATAAATGACAGCAGAAAGGCCGGTACGCACATGTTTATCGATTACCATACGCATCATGCTCGCTGTGGTCATGCCGTTGGAGAGCTAGAGGAATATGTAAAGAAGGGCATAGAGATCGGACTCGTGCAGCTCGGCCTTTCCGATCATATGCCACTGCTCCATGTTGACCCTGCGACTTATTATCCGGAAATGGCTATGCCGATGGATGAGCTTCCGCGTTATGTGGAGGAATGCCTTGCGCTTAAGGAAAAGTATAAGGGACAAATCGACATACGTGTTGGGCTTGAAGGCGATTATATTGAGGGCTGCGAGGAGCAGATCGCTGCGATCGTGAACGCGTACCCTTGGGACTATGTGATTGGCTCTGTTCATTTTCTTGAGGAGTGGGACATCACCGATTTCCGGCAAACGGGAGGCTGGGAAGGCCGCAATCGTATGGCTGTATACGAACAGTACTACGCAGCCGTGGGCAAAGCAGCCGCAAGCGGATTTTATGACTACATTGGACATATTGATGTCATCAAGCGTTTTGGCTTTCTGCCGGAGGAAAATGTTACCCATTTGGAGAACGCTGCACTAGAGGCAGTCAAGATGCATGGACTTGCGATTGAGCTCAACGCATCGGGCCTTCGCACACCTGCAGCAGAGATGTTTCCGAGCCGTAGAATGCTGGAATATGCACTGGAACTAGGCATTCCGCTGACGGTTGGTTCAGATGCTCACCAGCCTGAAAGACTGGGCCAATATTTGGATCAAGCGTACGATTTGCTCAAAGAAGTTGGCTTTAAGCAGCTTGCGACATTTAATTGTCGAAAATTAGTGATGATTGATTTTTGAAATATCGTAAATTCCATGTATAATATAGATGATCAAATAAGCTTTGTCGAATGATCCGGCAAAGACGAGTACTTGTTCCGTCAAATTAATTGGTTTTAACGCTCAGGAGGGTATCATGTTAAGCGACAAGGTGCGTATTTTTTCGGGTTCGTCTAATCCGGTATTGGCTCAGAAAATTAGTGCAGAGCTTGGTCTGACGCTAGGTGCGATCAAGATGTCCCGTTTTAAAAGCGGAGAGATTTACGTGCATTACGAGGAAACGATTCGGAATTGCGATGTATTTCTCGTACAATCATTCTCACATCCAATCAACGAGCATTTTGTCGAATTGCTTGTTATGATTGATGCGGCGAAGCGTGCTTCCGCAAGAACGGTCAACATCATCATGCCTTATTACGGTTATGCGCGTCAGGAGCGCAAAGCAGCACCTCGGGAGCCGATTTCAGCGAAAATGCTGGCGGATGTGCTCACGACAGTAGGAGCGAACCGAGTGATTACAATCGACCTACATGCTCCAGCTATTCAAGGCTTCTTCAACATTCCAGTCGATCATATGACTGCGCTAGATTTAATCAGCGATTATTTGAAGTCGAAAAACATCAAGAACCCGGTTGTTGTATCGCCGGATGCAGGACGTGCTTCAACTGCTGAGAAGCTAGCGAACTACTTGGATACATCGTTTGCGATTATGATCAAGAAACGCCCTGCGCATAATGAATCAGTTATCACACATGTTATCGGTGATGTCGAAGGTCAAACTCCGATTATTATCGAGGATCTCATCGATACGGGATCTACGATTGTTAACGTTGTGGAAAGCTTGAAGGAGCGCGGCGCTGAAGATGTATTTGTATGCGCAACGCATCCGTTATTCTCCGGCTCTGCCATTGAGCGTTTGGATCATCCAAATATTAGAGAAGTCATCGTAACAGACTCAATCAGCTTGCCGGAATCGACTCCTGAACGCTTCAAAGTGCTTTCCGTTGCGCCGTTGCTTGCAGAAGCAACACGCATTATTTTGGAGGGCGGCTCCATTAGCACATTGTTCAAAAGCAATGGTGTCTAAACGTTCAAATGGAATGCAGAACTAACGAAATGAATAGTAATGCCGCGGGAAATCGCGGGTGGTGTATTTGCCATCCGCGATTTTCCCACATATTCTTTCATGTTCTCAGGGGTATTGCTATGGTATAATCGTATAAAATCGGAAGTAACGGGAGGTGCCTTGCGGGTGAAAGAAAAGAAACGAGTTGCCGTAGATCAACAGACGAAAGTCATACCGGTTCAATGGGACGCTACGTTTTTTTTCGAACGTGCGGTTCGATCGCTTGATCGGCTCCATTATGACAAGGCACTTAAATATTTTCGTCGCGCCGTCGAATACGAGCCGGAGAATCCGGTAAACCATTGTAATATGGCCGGCATTCTTTCTGAAATGGGCAACTATGAGGAATCAAATAAAATCCTCGGTTGGATTGTAGAAGAGCTTGATCCGACGATGACGGAGTGCCATTTCTATATGGCGAACAATTTTGCTAACTTAGAACAATATGAAGCAGCCGAGGGCTCGCTTATTCGATATTTGGAAGAGGACTCCGAAGGACAGTTTCTGGATGAAGCGGAAGATATGATGGATCTACTGCATTTTGAACTGGAGCGTCCTACTCGTCTAACCAACATCAAGTCTCGTGAAGGCATGGTCGAGCATGATTTGGCGCGCACGCTGCTGGAGGAAGGTAAATTCACTGAGGCTGTGCGCATTTTGGAGAAAATTATCGAAGGACAGCCAGATTTTTTAGCTGCTCGAAATAATTTGGCATTGGCCTATTACTATATGGGCATGTTCGATAAAGCGATGGATACGATCCATGAAGTGCTGGATCTTGAAGCGGGCAACCTGCATGCGCTGTGCAACCTTGCTATTTTTTATCAGCACAAAAACGATGAAAAAAGCTTGAAGCCGCTTGTTGAGCTGCTTGCGAAGACGGTACCGTTCCATCAAGAGCATGTGTTTAAACTGGCAACAACAATGGGCATCTTAGGAGAGCATGGTGCTGCTTATAAGCATTTCACCAGACTTCTCAAAGATTCAGAGCTCACTCAGGATCCAAGCCTGTATCATTACGCGGCTGTTGCAGCTTGCAATATCGGACGTTTGCAGGAAGCAGAGCGCCTATGGAAGCAGACAATCAAGCTTGATCCAAAATCAAGCATTCCTCTTTATTATATGGAGCAGCTTGAGCTGGTACGAAGCGGGCAGCAGACGGCTGCCATCAGCTATCACTATCATTTGCCGTTCGAAGAGCAGTTTAAGCTATGGGAGAAATCCTCCGATGGCATTCCCGATCATCTTAAGCGCGATCCGCTAGTACGCTCGTCGTTCTTCTGGGCGCTGCGTCATGGTGATCAGGACACGAAGCTGCAGGTTATTCAGGCTCTAGGGATGATCGCTGACAGCGAAGTGAAGGATGTTCTTCAGACGTTTTTGCTCGAGAAGGAAGAGGATGATTATTTAAAACGGATTGCCATCTTTGTACTCAGAACGATGGGCGTACAAGAGCCTTTGCATGTGGTGCTGGAAGGCAAAGAAACGGTCATTGAGCCGAACCGGGTCCCTTCAAGTCTGCCTGTATGGGAAGATAAATGGCAGGCTGTTGCAGATATCGCTCTTGATCGCATGAGCAAGCAGTATGATTTGGTTCAGCAGCATGATTTGATGACCTTATGGGTGGAATTTTTGACGCGAGTATATCCAGATGCTCCGAAGCTTACGAAGCCGGAGAGCTGGGCGGCCGCATTAGAATATTTGACTGCAAAAATGCATCGTCGTGCTATCTCCTATCACGAGGTTTCCACCAGATACGGTACATCTATTGCGACAGTCAGCAAGAACGTCAAGATTATTGATGAAGTTTGCGGCATCAAAGAAAAGATGAAGTCGATGAGTTCCGTCTTCTTTACGCAAGAATTACAGGACGAATAAACTTTTACGAGGTGAAGCTTATGTACAAATCAATTATTATCGGTACTGGTCCTGCGGGGCTTACAGCAGCTATTTATTTGGCTCGCGCTAACATGAGCCCACTCATTATTGAAGGCCCAGAACCGGGCGGTCAATTGACGACAACAACAGAGGTTGAGAATTTCCCTGGTTTCCCGGAAGGAATTATGGGTCCTGAGCTGATGGAAAACATGCGTAAGCAAGCGGAGCGCTTTGGCGCTAAGTTTATTACGGGTTGGGTTAATAGCGTGGATATGTCAGAGCGTCCATTCAAGCTTCAAGTGGAAGGCCATGGCGAGCTTGTTGGGGAGAGCATCATTATTTCTACTGGTGCATCGGCTAGATACCTCGGCATTCCAGGCGAGAAAGAAAACGTTGGCCGAGGCGTAAGCACTTGCGCAACTTGCGATGGCTTCTTCTTCCGCGGTAAAAAAATTATCGTAGTGGGCGGCGGCGACTCTGCGATGGAGGAAGCAAACTTCCTTACTCGTTTTGCTTCAAACGTAGAGCTTGTTAACCGTCGTGATGAGCTTCGCGCATCCAAAATCATGCAGGATCGCGCTCGTGAGAACGAGAAAATCAGCTGGAGCTTAAACCGCACACCGGTTGAGGTTGTAGCAACTGGCATGGGCGTTACTGGACTTAAAGTTCGTGACAACGAGACAGGTGAAGAGGATGTTATTGAGACAGACGGAATCTTTATCGCTATCGGCCATACGCCAAACACGAAATTCCTAGCAGGTCAAATCGATACAGACGATCATGGTTACATTGTTGTAAAACCAGGTACATCTGAAACGAATGTACCGGGCGTGTTCGCTTGTGGAGATGTTCAAGACAGCAAATATCGTCAAGCAATTACAGCAGCAGGCAGCGGTTGTATGGCTGCACTGGATTGTGAAAGATATTTGGAGGGTGCAATTACGCATGACTGGAGCAAATCGCTTTAATACTTGACGAGTTGCAACATAAGATAAAGAAGGGGCTATACCAGCAGAGCGACATGCTTGAAGGTATAGCTTTTTCATTAAATGCTGAAGGCATTTTTTCCAAGCCCAGAATGGTTGATTTGCCAGTATTCCTCTATCTTGACCAGAGGATGAAGGTCGCTTATAGTGTTACAAGAGAAGATTAACATATTGATGAGGTGGACTAGTGATGTCTGAGAAGATTTACGTTGGAGTCGATGTCGGCGGAACTGCTATTAAAGTAGGTATTTGTAATTCGGATGGGCAATTGCTCCAGACGTACGAGGGGCCGACGGAGGCGAGTAAAGGAACGGACACTATCCTTCAAAATATTGCGAAATATGCACAACAAATCGTAGTGGAATCGGACTATGATTGGGAGCAAGTTGACGGGGTAGGCGTTGGTATTGCTGGTTTCTTAGATATTCCAAACGGAATTGTGAAATTTGCACCAAACTTAAAAATCGAGAACGTCAATCTAAAGGCTTATTTGGAGCAAGAGCTGAATAAGACAGTTAAAGTTAATAATGATGCGAATGTTGCTGCACTAGGCGAAGCTTGGGGCGGAGCGGGCAAAGGCATCGCRCACTGCGTATGCTACACGCTCGGCACAGGCGTAGGCGGCGGTATTATTATAGATGGTAAAATCGTTGAAGGTTCTATGGGTATGGCTGGCGAGCTTGGTCATATGGCTATCGTGCCTGATCTTGAAGCTATTGTATGCGGCTGCGGCAAAATCGGCTGCTTGGAAACGGTATCCTCTGCAACAGGTATTATCCGTATGGCAAAGGATGCGGTTGAACGCGGCGATCGTACATCGCTTTCACTTGTTGAGGATATTATGGCGAAGGATGTTCTTGATGCAGCTAAAGCAGGAGACGAAGTAGCAACTCGCATCGTAAACCGTGCTGCTTATTATTTGGGTAAATCAATGGCGATGATCGCTATTGTATTGAATCCGCAATATTTCATCATTGGCGGCGGCGTTTCGAAGGCTGGAGAATTTTTATTCGAGCAAATTCGTGAAGTATTCGACAAGTATACACAGGATCAAGCGAAAGAAAATGTGCAAATCGTAGCGGCAACACTAGGCAACAACGCTGGCRTTGTAGGCGCAGCCGGCCTTATTCTAAGAGGTTAATTTCATAGTTGTAAATGACGAAGAGACTTTGCATCTGCAAAGTCWTAGCCTATTCTAACGAAGTAGGTTTGCGTTCGCAAACCTTAAGCATATCCTTACGAAGTGACTTTGCATTCGCAAAGTCTAAGCATATCCTTACGAAGTGACTTTGCATTCGCAAAGTCTTTAGGAGGTTTATTCATGGAAACGACAGCAGCAGTAGCAAAGCTTGTCATAATAACCGGGATGTCTGGCGCGGGCAAGACCATTGCTGTCCAAAGCCTGGAGGATCTCGGTTTCTTCTGCGTAGATAATCTGCCGCCCGTTCTTATTCCTAAATTTGCAGAGTTGATCGATCAGTCGAACGGTAAAATCGGCAACGTTGCGCTTGTTATCGATTTGCGCGGGCGTGAATTTTTCACGGCGCTTTCGGAGTCGTTGGCCTATATCAAGGAGCATTATACGATTAGCTGTGAAATCTTATTTTTGGATGCAACTGATTCTGTCTTGGTTCAGCGCTATAAGGAAAGTAGGCGGCGTCATCCGCTGGCGCCTGAGGGCATGCCGCTTGAGGGCATTCGCAACGAACGTCGCCTGCTAGAAGACTTAAAGGGCTGGGCATCACAGGTTATTGATACGAGTATTTTGAAACCAGCTCAATTGAAGGAACGTATTATTTCTCATTTTACACACCTAGAGCAAAACAGCTTGTCGATAAATGTAACTTCCTTTGGCTTTAAATATGGCATTCCTATCGATGCGGATTTGATCTATGATGTTCGTTTCTTGCCTAATCCGCATTATGTCGAGCATCTGCGCCCAAATACCGGTCAAAATCCCGATGTATATGAATACGTTATGAAATGGCCTGAAACTCAGCAATTTCTAACGAAGCTGCTGGATATGTTGCAATTCCTTATTCCGCTTTATCGTAAGGAAGGGAAAAGTCAGGTTGTTATCGGTATTGGCTGTACTGGCGGTAAGCATCGTTCCGTTGCTATAGCAGAATATTTGGGACGCATGCTCGGCAGCAGTGATACGGAACGTGTGCGTGTCAGCCATCGCGATGCCGAACGTGACAAGCATTGACGAGGTGAGAGAATGCAAAGTAGACACAAGATAATGAGACGGCCTAAAATCGTCGTAATTGGCGGCGGTACAGGTCTCTCTGTTATGCTGCGAGGTCTTAAGGAGAAGCCGCTCGATATTACCGCAATTGTTACGGTTGCCGATGATGGCGGGAGCTCAGGCATTTTACGCAATGAGCTGCAAATTCCGCCTCCGGGTGACATTCGGAACGTACTTATGGCATTAGCGGATGCTGAGCCGCTGCTGACTGAGGTTCTTCAGTATCGTTTCAAAACGGTGCCGGGACTTGCAGGCCACAGCCTTGGCAATCTTATGCTGGCAGCAATGACCGATATATCCGGCGACTTTGTAACGGGGATTCGTGAGCTGAGCCGTGTGTTAGCCGTTCGAGGACGGGTTCTGCCCGCAGCGAATCAGGCTATCGTACTTAAAGCGGAAATGGCTGATGGCAGCATTGTCACAGGGGAATCCATGATTCCGAAAGCTGGCAAGGTCATTAAACGAGTATTTTTGGAACCAGCCGATGTCGAACCGCTGCGAGAGGCGGTCGAGGCCATCGAACAGGCCGATGCTATATTGATTGGACCGGGCAGCTTATATACAAGTATTATTCCAAACTTGTTAGTTCCTAAACTGGCAACTGCCATCGTGGAATCAGAAGCGGTAAAATTATTTGTATGTAATGTTATGACGCAGCCTGGGGAGACTGATAATTATTCGGTAGGCGATCACCTTGATGCCATTCATGCTCATATCGGTCAACATCTATTCGATTATGTCATTGTAAATGACGGCGAAATTCCGCCGCAAATCGAAAGCAGATATGCTGAGCTTGGCGCAAAGGCCGTCCATTTGGATTTAGATGCAGTTACGCAAAAGGGATATGAAGTCATTGCGGATCGGCTAGTATTGTTTCGCACTTTTCTTCGGCATGATGCCGAACGCTTAAGCCATCATATTTATAAGCTGGTAGAGAACTGGATGTTACGAAAGAGGTGATACACAATGTCATTTGCGGCCCAAACAAAGAAAGAGCTGACATTAATTGAAGCGGACAGCTGCTGTGAGATAGCGGAGCTATCTGCACTCATACGGATGAATGGTTCGGTTAGCGTATCTAGCCGCAAAGTCGTTTTGGACATCTCAACGGAAAATGCCGCGATTGCCAGAAGGATTTATTCCCTGCTCAAAAAACATTATGATGTGCATGTAGAGCTGCTTGTCCGTAAAAAGATGAGATTGAAAAAAAACAACGTGTATATTGTCCGTATACCGGCTAGAGTTCAGGAAATATTAAGCGAGCTCAAAATTGTATCGGAAGGCTTTATGTTCAATTTAGGCATCGATAAGGAAATCATTCGCAAGCCTTGCTGCAAACGCTCCTATCTACGGGGTGCGTTTCTTGCTGGCGGATCGGTTAACAATCCAGAAGGTTCATCTTATCATCTGGAAATTTCTTCGATGTACCAAGAGCATTGTGAGTCGTTAGTTGACCTTGCGAACAAATTTGATCTAAACGCGAGATGCATTGAACGAAAAAAGGGATTTATCTTCTACATCAAAGAGGGCGAGAAAATTATCGAGCTCCTCAATATTATTGGTGCGCACCAAGCTCTGTTCAAGTTTGAAGATGTTCGAATCATGCGCGACATGCGCAATTCAGTAAACCGGATCGTAAACTGCGAAACGGCCAATCTAAATAAAACGATCGGTGCAGCTGTTCGTCAGATCGAAAACATCAAACTGCTTCAACGTGAGGTAGGACTGGATAGCTTGCCTGATAAGCTGAAGGAAGTAGCTGAAATAAGGCTTCAGCATCCGGATATGAATTTGACAGAGGTCGGCGAAATGCTCGGAGGAAAGGTCAGTAAGTCAGGCGTAAACCATCGTTTGCGCAAAATCGACGCACTTGCGGAAAAAATCCGCGGTGTCTGAACTTTTATCCTAGTGCATCAGCTGGTATAATGATATAATAATTTAAAATGACGCAATTTTTAAAGATAAGAATAAGCAGCATTGATACTTACACATCTTATCTTTGTCCGGAAACGAGCTTTTGCAGCCAGAAGACGGCAAACAGAGCCGTATACGCTTTTGCCGCATGCTAATGATTGAGAAAAATATAGGGGGTATGGTTTCCATGACAAGGCTTCCGGTTGTTGTTCGTCTTAAGACTGGACTACATGCAAGACCAGCAGCATTATTCGTACAAGAAGCGAACAAATTTTCCTCCGAAGTATTTGTAGAGAAAGACGACAAAAAAGTAAACGCTAAATCCATAATGGGTATTATGAGTTTGGCTATCAGTTCTGGCACTGAAGTATCCATTAGTGCTGAGGGTTCGGACGCAGAACAGGCTGTAAACGCTTTAGTCGCTTTGGTAAGCAAAGAAGAGCTGGAGAACCAATAATGAAGAAGGAGAGAAGTCACGCAGGTTCATTATGAGCTTGCGGCGGCAGCTCTTTTTTTATATGGAATGTAAAATAATCTTACGAATGTGTTTGCAATAAAAAAAGAGCAGGCTCGGATGAATCCGAACTTGCTCTTTTTTGCGTTCAAACCTATTACCTAGCGGAATCGGAATGAATTATGCGAGTTTCTCAATTACTTTATCAACCAAGCCATATTCTTTGGCTTCTGCTGCACTCATGAAGTAATCGCGGTCTGTATCTTTCTCGATACGTTCAAGCGATTGTCCACTGCGCTCTGCCAAAATACCGTTCAGCTTGTCGCGCATGCCGATAATGCGTTTTGCACGAATGGCGATATCGCTTGCTTGGCCTTCTGCACCGCCAAGTGGCTGATGGATCATGACTTCGCTGTTCGGAAGCGCGTAACGTTTGCCAATTGCACCTGCAGTAAGCAAGAAAGCACCCATAGAAGCAGCCATACCTACACAAATCGTAGATACATCAGGTTTAATATATTGCATCGTATCGTAAATAGCCATGCCTGCCGTAATTGAGCCGCCCGGGCTGTTAATATAAAGAGAAATGTCCTTCTCAGGGTCGTCTGCCGCCAGGAATAACAATTGAGCGATGATGGAGTTGGCCACCACGTCATTTACACCTGATCCTAGAAAAATAATGCGATCTTTCAGTAGGCGAGAGTAAATGTCATACGCACGCTCACCCCGATTGTTTTGCTCAATAACCATAGGAACGAAATTCATATCCAACGTAAGCCCCCTCCTAAAAAACAATGAATGGTTAAATCGTATTCTCATAATAACGGATGAAAAGTCAAAAGTCAAAGATAGTCAAACAGGTCTGCAATTCCCTTGCTGCGTATACGAAAAAAATGGGTTTGAAGTGGATTGGATGAAATATACAAGCGCAATTTGGAGTGTTTTCCATGAGGCATAGGTTGGATGTTGTAGCGGGAGATTAATCACTTGGCCGTTGCTTAAAATAAAAAAAACGTTCCAGCGTATAGGAACGGTTCGTGTGTATCAATATAGAGTTTGAACTTGCGATAATAAAAAGTAATGGCGCGCCCGCAAGGAATCGAACCTAGATCTCAGCCTTCGGAGGGCTGCGTCATATCCATTGGACCACGGGCGCATAAGGAAAAGCTGCTGTTGCTGCTATCTGCTTTTGTAAGAAAATAGTCGCAAAAATGATTATATGATATTAAAGATTTTAAAGCAAGCGATGTTCAAAAATTAAATTTGTTAAAAATGCGTCGGAAACCGTTTCCAATTGATAATCGGYTATTGCTACAATTGGTTATTTCCGATAAACTAAAGGTGGGACTTGAAATGATACCGCGGGACATATTGAGTCCAACGTATTTGAAGCGAATACGCTATAGGCCGATGGAGTGAAGGATGAGAAATGCGTCAGATCATTGAACTGCAGCAGCAGCTTGTGCCTGATCTGCTAGAGGTCATGAAGAAACGATATTCGATTTTGCATCAAGTAATGGTATCGGATTTAATCGGACGTCGAACGTTGGCTTCTGTATTATCGATGACGGAGCGTATGCTTCGGGCAGAGACCGATTTCCTAAAGACGCAGGGGCTGCTAGAGATTCATTCGGGAGGCATGCGGATTAGCGATTCAGGCAAGCTTCTATTAGAGCAGCTTGAGCCATTCTACAAGACAATGTTCGGACTATCCGAACTGGAGGAAACGATTCGCAGTCACTACGGCCTATCACAGGTCATTATAGTTGCTGGCGATTCGGAAGTCTCTGCCCAAACAAAGCGAGAGCTTGGTCGTGCGGGATGTCAGGTGCTTATCAAGGTAATGCAGCCTAACGACGTTGTAGCTGTAACAGGCGGAACGACGATTGCACAGCTGTCGAATCAACTGATTAGTTCTTCTCAGCTGAATACGAACTTGTTCGTACCGGCTAGAGGCGGTCTAGGGGAGAGCTTGGATTACCAAGCGAATACGATTGCTTCAATGATGGCTAAGCGTACAGGAGCGCAGTACAGACTTCTGCATGTGCCGGATCATCTGGGAGAGGAAGCTTTTGCATCTATTATGCAGGAGCCGAACATTCGAGAAATTGTGGATGTCATCCGCAGTGCTCGCATCGTTGTACATGGTATCGGAGATGCTATGGTTATGGCAAGACGCAGGCGGCTAGAGCGTGAAGTTATTGATGCGATGGAAGCTGAGGGTGCTTTGGCGGAGTCGTTCGGGTTTTATTTTGACCGAAAAGGCGCTGTCGTGCACAAAATGCAAACGGTGGGGTTACGGCTCGAGGATATTGTTAAAACTGAAGTTGTTATAGGTGTAGCCGGCGGCAAGAGCAAAGGCGAGGCTATAGCGGCAGTGATGCGCTTTGGACACAATGATGTACTCGTAACGGATGAAGCAGCTGCACTTGAAATCGTAGCTTTGATCGATCAAGAGAAGCACAGTCAAGAAGAAAGCAATAAGGAATCATGACGCTTTGCAAATTGCTGTTAAGGCATACCTGCAAAATGTCTTGAAATATATTCATAAATCTTTTAAAAACGCTTAGGAGGAAACAAAAATGGTTAAAGTTGGTATTAATGGTTTTGGTCGCATCGGCCGTAACGTATTCCGCGCAGCACTGAACAACCCTGATGTTCAAATCGTGGCAGTAAATGATCTTACGGATACTGCAACACTGGCACATCTTCTGAAATACGATACAACACACGGTCAACTTGACGGTACTGTTGAAGCTAAAGAAGGCGCGCTTATCGTAAATGGCCGCGAAATCAAAGTATTCGCAGAGCGCAACCCTGCAGACCTTCCTTGGGGTTCAGTAGGCGTTGAAATCGTAGTTGAATCAACTGGTATTTTCACAGCGAAAGAAAAAGCTGAGCTTCACTTGCAAGGCGGCGCTAAAAAAGTTATCATCTCCGCACCTGCAACGAACGAAGATATTACAGTAGTTATCGGCGTTAACGAAGATAAATACGACGCTGCGGCACACACCATTATTTCCAACGCTTCTTGCACAACGAACTGCCTAGCACCTTTCGCAAAAGTATTGAACGACAAATTCGGAATCGTTAAAGGTATGATGACTACAATTCACTCATACACAAATGACCAATCCGTTCTTGACGTTCCTCACAAAGACTTGCGTCGTGCTCGCGCAGCTGCTGAGAACATCATTCCTTCTTCAACTGGCGCAGCAAAAGCTGTTGCACTTGTTCTTCCTGAGCTTAAAGGCAAACTAAACGGTATGGCAATGCGCGTTCCTACGCCTAACGTATCTGTAACTGACCTTGTAGCTGAGCTTAAAGTTAATGTTACTGTAGAAGAAGTTAACGCAGCATTGAAAGAAGCTGCTGACGGTCCTCTTAAAGGCATCTTGAACTACAACGAATTGCCGCTTGTATCAAGCGACTACAATAGCGACCCTGCTTCTTCCACAATCGATGGTCTTTCGACTATGGTTGTTGAAGGCAACATGGTTAAAGTTATCTCATGGTACGACAACGAGTGGGGCTACTCAAACCGCGTAGTTGATCTTGCTGCTTACATTGCTAGCAAAGGTCTGTAAGCAAAGAAGACGGACTAAAGACCGCAGCATTCCGCGCATGCGGAGCTAAGGTTTTTGATTTGCGGCTTCTAGAGTCGTAAGTCATGGGGGCGTTTCTTCTTTGAAGGAACGCCCTTCTTTTTTTTGTATTCTACCGCTATACCTTTCCATAACACATTTTCGGGAGGCTTCATAGATGAATAAGAAAAGTGTACGTGATGTTGCAGAACTAGCTGGTAAACGAGTATTTGTTCGCGTTGATTTTAACGTGCCGCTTGAAGAGGGAAAAATTACGGATGACAAACGTATTCGTGAAACGCTTCCTACAATCAACTTTTTGATTGAAAAAGGCGCTAAAGTTATTCTTGCAAGTCACCTTGGACGTCCAAACGGTCAAGTAGTAGAAGAGCTTCGCCACACAGCTTCCGCAGTACGTCTATCCGAGCTGCTAGGCAAGCAAGTAACGAAAGCGAACGAAGCTATCGGTGAAGCTGTTGAAGCACAAGTTGCTGCACTAAACAATGGTGATGTGCTGTTGCTTGAAAACGTACGTTTCTATGAAGGCGAAGAGAAAAACGATCCAGAACTAGCGAAAGCTTTTGCAAAACTTGCTGACCTGTTCGTAAACGATGCATTCGGCGCTGCTCACCGCGCTCACGCTTCGACAGAAGGCATTGCACACATTTTGCCAGCTGTATCAGGCCTTCTTATGGAGAGAGAGCTTGAAGTACTAGGCAAAGCGCTTAACAACCCAGAGCGTCCTTTCACAGCGATCGTTGGCGGTTCGAAAGTTAAGGACAAAATCGCTGTAATCGATAAAATGCTTGAAATTGCTGACAATGTCATCATTGGCGGCGGCTTGTCTTATACATTCTTCAAAGCACAAGGCCATGAAATCGGCAAATCGCTTGTAGACAACAGCAAGCTTGATTTGGCTCTTGAGTTCATGGAAAAAGCGAAAAAACTAGGCAAAAACTTCTTGATCCCAGTTGATATCGTTGTAACTGACGATTTCAGCGCTAACGCTAACACGCAAATCGTTGACGTTGACAGCATCCCTGCTGATTGGGAAGGTATCGACATCGGTCCTAAAACACGTGAACTTTATGCTGATGTGATCAAAAACTCCAAGCTGGTTGTATGGAACGGACCTATGGGCGTATTCGAAATCGAGCCATTCTCCCATGGTACACAAGCCGTTGCTCGCGCTTGCGCAGAAACAGCTGGCTATACTGTAATTGGCGGCGGCGATTCCGCAGCAGCAGCTGAGAAATTCCACCTAGCTGACAAAATGGACTTCATCTCGACAGGCGGCGGTGCTTCCCTAGAGTTTATGGAAGGCAAAGTGCTTCCAGGCGTAGTTGCTCTTAACGATAAATAATACATTTACCCAACTATATAGATTTGAGGAGGATTACGCATGAGCAACAGAACACCGATTATTGCAGGTAACTGGAAAATGTTCAAAACGGTATCCGAGGCTGTAACATTTTTCTCCGAAATTAAAGGCAAAGCTGAAGTTGCAGGTGTAGAGAGCGTGATCTGCGCGCCATACACAACACTTCCGGCACTTGTTGAAGCTGCAAAAGGTACGTCGATTGCTATTGGAGCACAAAACGTACATTTTGAAGACAACGGTGCATTCACAGGTGAAATCAGCGGCGTTATGCTGAAAGATCTTGGTGTGAAATACGTAATTATCGGTCACTCCGAGCGCCGCGCTTATTTCGCGGAATCAGATGAGATCGTAAACAAGAAGGTTCATGCTTCCTTCAAAAATGGCTTGCTTCCTATCGTTTGTGTAGGCGAGAAGCTGGAAGAGCGCGAAGCTGGACAAACAAAAGAAGTATGCAAAGTGCAAACAGAAGCAGCTTTTGTAGGCCTATCTGCAGCACAAGCAGCTGAAGTTGTTATCGCTTATGAGCCAATCTGGGCTATCGGTACTGGCAAATCTTCTACTTCCGAGGATGCACAAGATGTTATCGGTTATATCCGCAGCGTTGTTGCTRGTCTTTACGATCAAGCGACTGCTGATGCGGTTCGCATTCAATACGGCGGCAGCGTGAAGCCTAATAACGTAGCTGAGTACATGGGTCAAGCTGATATTGACGGTGCACTTGTTGGGGGCGCGAGCTTGGAGCCTGCATCCTACATTGCACTGGTCGAGGGGGCCAAGTAATATGGCTGCTCCGAAACCTGTAGCGCTTATTATTCTCGACGGCTTCGGTTTGCGCGATGATGTAACGGGCAACGCGGTTGCACAAGCAAACAAACCAAACTATGACCGTTATTGGTCAACTTATCCGCATACGACATTGACAGCATGCGGCGAAGCGGTTGGGCTACCTGAAGGTCAAATGGGCAACTCCGAGGTTGGCCACTTGAACATCGGCGCAGGCCGCATCGTTTATCAGGATTTGACTCGTATTAGTAAATCGATCCGCGATGGTGAATTTTACGACAATGAGACGATCCTTGGTGCTGTTCGCCATGTAAAAACAAATAGCAAAAAGCTTCATCTATACGGCTTGCTGTCGGATGGAGGCGTTCATAGCCACATTGAGCATTTGTTCGCATTGCTCGATCTAGCGAAGAAGGAAGAGCTTGAAGAAGTGTACATTCATGCTTTTCTTGATGGCCGCGACGTGTCCCCGGATAGTGCAAAGGGCTATCTAGAGCGTCTTCAAGCCAAAATCGAAGAGGTTGGCGTAGGCCGCATTGCGACGGTTCAAGGCCGTTACTATGCAATGGACCGCGACAAGCGTTGGGAGCGTACGGAGAAATCCTACCGCGCTATGGTATATGGCGAGGGCCCTCAATATTTCGATCCGATTCAAGCGGTAGTTGAATCCTACGAGAAATCGGTTTATGATGAATTCGTTATGCCAACGGTTATTGTAGACGGTGAAAACAAGCCAGTTGGCCTTGTTGAATCCGAGGACGCAGTGATTTTCTTCAACTTCCGTCCTGACCGTGCGATTCAATTGTCGCAAGTATTCACGAACGAGGACTTCCGCGGCTTTGACCGTGGCGAGAAGCGCCCTGTTAATCTGTATTTCGTCTGCTTGACGCTATTCAGTGAAACCGTTGGCGGATTCGTTGCGTATTCACCAAAGAACCTTGATAATACGCTTGGCGAAGTGCTCGTGCAAAACAACAAGACTCAATTACGTACTGCAGAAACAGAAAAATATCCGCACGTTACATTTTTCTTCAGCGGCGGACGCGATCATGAGCTTCCTGGCGAAACTCGTGTGCTTATTAACTCCCCTAAGGTCGCAACGTACGATCTCAAGCCGGAAATGAGCGCATATGAGCTAGCTGAGTCCACGGTACGCGAGATTGAATCTGACAAGCATGACGCAATCATTCTGAATTTCGCCAACCCTGATATGGTAGGCCATTCCGGCATGCTGGAGCCTACGATCAAAGCGGTTGAAGCGACGGATGAATGCCTTGGCAAAGTAGTGGAAGCAGTACTAGCCAAAGGCGGCGTCTGCATCATCACGGCTGACCATGGCAATGCTGACATGGTGTTCGACGAGAATGGCCGTCCGTTTACGGCACATACAACGAACCCGGTTCCGCTTATCGTAACGAAAGCAGGCGAGACTCTTCGCGACGGCGGTATTCTTGCAGATATCGCACCAACGGTTCTTGATCTGCTTGAGCTTGCTAAGCCAGCTGAAATGACGGGCATTACATTAATCAACAAAAAATAAAACTTTAAAAGGAGTGTTTTCTCTCATGTCAATTATCGTTGATGTATACGCACGCGAAGTGCTTGATTCCCGCGGGAATCCAACTGTAGAAGTAGAGGTTTCTCTTGAGTCCGGCGGCAAAGGCCGTGCAATCGTTCCATCCGGCGCTTCCACTGGCGCATACGAAGCTGTTGAGCTTCGTGACGGCGACAAATCCCGTTACCTTGGTAAAGGCGTTTTGAAAGCTGTTGAAAATGTTAACACTGAAATCGCTCCTGAAATCATTGGCCTAGATGCTCTTGATCAAGTAGCTATCGACCGCAAAATGATCGAGCTTGATGGTACGCCAAACAAAGCTAAGCTAGGCGCTAACGCAATTCTAGCTGTATCGATGGCAGTAGCTCGCGCAGCTGCTGACGCTCTTGATGTACCTCTTTACACTTACCTTGGCGGATTCAACGCTAAGACGCTTCCAGTTCCAATGATGAACATCATCAACGGCGGCGAGCACGCTGACAACAACATCGACGTTCAAGAATTTATGGTTCTTCCTGTTGGTGCTGAAAGCTTCAAAGAAGCGCTTCGTATCGGCGCTGAAATTTTCCACAACCTAAAAGCAGTATTGCATGATAAAGGCCTAAACACAGCTGTTGGCGACGAAGGCGGCTTTGCTCCTAACCTTGGTTCAAACGAAGAAGCAATTACAACAATTATCTCGGCTATCGAGCGCGCAGGCTACAAGCCAGGCGTTGACGTATTCCTAGGTATGGACGTTGCTTCCACTGAGTTCTTCAAAGACGGCAAATACGTGCTTGCAGGCGAAGGCAAATCGTTTACACCTGCTGAGTTCGTTGACCTACTTGCTTCATGGGCTGACAAATACCCAATCCTTACAATCGAAGACGGCTGTTCTGAAGACGATTGGGATGGTTGGAAATTGCTTACTGAGAAGCTTGGCAAAAAAGTTCAACTCGTTGGTGACGATCTGTTCGTTACGAACACTGRGCGTCTATCCGATGGTATCGACAAAGGGGTAGGTAACTCTATCCTTGTAAAAGTTAACCAAATCGGTACGCTTACTGAAACTTTTGATGCAATCGAAATGGCTAAACGCGCTGGTTACACAGCAGTTATCTCTCACCGTTCAGGCGAGAGCGAAGACAGCACAATCGCTGACATCGCTGTAGCTACAAACGCTGGCCAAATCAAAACAGGCGCTCCTTCCCGTACGGACCGCGTTGCGAAATACAACCAATTGCTTCGCATTGAGGACCAGCTTGGTTCGACAGCTCAATACGCTGGCAAATCAGCTTTCTACAACTTGAAACACGTAAAATAAGACGCATTTAGCGGCTTATATAGAAGGGTATGCCTCATCAGGCATATCCTTCTTTTTTTTTCGCTCATACAGGACATAATAAGAGGGTAAAGCATCAACGATTAGGCGGTGTGTTTGATTGGCGAAACCTGTTATAGGCATTCAAATGTATTCTCTTCGTGATCAAACGGAGATTGATTTTTTGTCCACGCTGGAGAAGGTAGCCAAAATCGGCTATAAAGCGGTTGAATTCACAGGGTATTTCAAAATGCCGGCCAAAGAGTTGAAAAGCAAGATGGATGGACTCGGATTAATTGCCCCCTCCGTTCATGTACCTTTGAATTTTAGCGATACCAAGCAAATGGAGTCTGATTTTGAAGGACAAATTGAATATGCCATGGAGCTTGATGTGACTTATATTATTACGCCTTGGTCGCCGCTTCCTGAACTTCCGACAAAGGATAATGTGCAGTATTTAGTTGATGTTTTCACAAAATGCGCAAAACAGGTGAAGGCAACAGGTATGCAATACGGCTACCATAATCATGATTTTGAATTTAAGCTGGTGGAGAAGAAGCCTATTATCGATCAAATATTGTCGGATGTTCCAGAGGAGCTCTTGCAGATGGAGTTTGATTTGGGCTGGATTTATATCGCTGGTTATAAACCGGCTGATTATTTGAAGAAATATAAGGGACGCGTTCCTTGCGTGCATTTGAAAGACTTTTTGAAAGGGCGTAAGGATGCAGAAATCGGCAAAGGCGAGGTAGGTTATGATGAGCTGTTAAAAGAGCTTGAGCCTGCAGGCGTTAAATATATGTTTGTGGAGCAGGAGCAATTCAGCTCAAGCTCCCTTGATAGCGCAGCAAATAATTTTAACTATTTGAAAGAGCATGGCTTTGCGTGAACAGCGAGAATARGGCCTGTCCTATTGTAATTTGTGCCCATCTATGGTACACTCGATTTATGTGTTTCTACGGAGCTCCTATGCTGGAGGTGGAATGAATGGATATCATATTGAAAATCGTGCTTGTTATATTTTCTGTCGGCCTTATTGCTGTCGTATTGTTGCAAAAAGGTAAGAGTGCAGGCTTGTCCGGAGCGATTACGGGTGGCGCTGAGCACCTTTTCGGAAAACAGAAAGCGCGCGGTTTGGATTTGTTCTTGCAACGTTTGACAGTTGCTCTTGCAGCTGGTTTCTTCATATTGGCGCTTGTTGTATCTTACTTCGTAAAACAATAACGAACACACACGCAGAAAGCGAGGATATTCCTCGCTTTTTTTGTATTTTCATCATATTCACGGATGCTGGGCTTCCATTTCGTGTATACTACAAGTTATATGATAATCTATCAACCTGCTGCAAATGGCGCTAGAGCAATACGGCAGGTTTATGAGGAGAAAAACTAATAATGATTAATTACGAGCAGGAACTGCTTGATTTTATGAGAGAGACGGCGTATAAGCCGATGACGTACCAAGAGCTTGAGAAACATTTTGGTATCGTAGATGCAGTGGAGTTTAAGGAGTTCCTTAAGCTGCTGAACAAATTAGAGGATGAAGGCAAAATCATTCGTACGCCAAATGATCATTACGGCGTGCCGGAACGAATGAACTTATTGCGCGGCAAGCTGCAATCGCATGCCAAGGGCTTCGGTTTTCTAATCCCGGATGAGAAGGATCATGGAGATGTGTATTTGCATGCCAATGATTTGAAGAGCGCAATGAATGGAGACATCATTCTGGTTCGTGTCACTTCGAGAAGTGAGCATGGAGGCCGGATGGAGGGCGAGGTCGTCCGTATTGTAGAACGTGCCGTTACGCAAATCGTAGGAACGTTCGAGGATCACGAGGTTTATGCTTTTGTCGTGCCGGATGATAAACGGATCAATCGGGATATCTTTATTCCAAAAGGCGGCTATCAAGGTGCTGTCTCCGGACAGAAGGTTGTCGTTAAAATCGTTTCCTATCCAGAAGGGCGTTCTGCTGCCGAAGGGGAAATTGTCGAAATTTTGGGACATAAAAATGATCCCGGTGTCGACATCCTGTCGATTATTCGCAAGCATCAGCTGCCAGAGGGCTTTCCTGATGAAGTAATGAGAGAAGCTGAAGCGGCACCTGATTCCATTACAGACGATGAGATTGTGCAGCAAGGCAGACGAGATTTGCGCGATGAGGTCATCGTGACGATAGATGGCGAGGACGCAAAGGATCTAGATGATGCGGTGCATGTGAAGCGTCTGGAGAACGGCAATTATTTGTTAGGTGTACATATTGCCGATGTCGGCTATTACGTAAAAGAAAATTCAGAGCTCGATCAGGAAGCATACCTTAGAGGCTGCAGCGTATATTTGGTGGATCGCGTTATTCCGATGCTGCCGCATCGTTTGTCGAATGGCATATGCTCGCTCAACCCGCAGGTTGATCGTCTGACGCTTTCATGTGAAATGGAATTTGATGCGGCGACGCTTAAGCGTGTACGTCATGATGTGTTTACGAGTGTGATTCGCACGAAAGAGCGTATGACCTATACGAATGTGAAAAAAATATTGACTGCAACGGAAGAAGAGCCGCAAACCGAGTTGAAAGAGCGTTACGCCGGCTTGCTTGATATGTTTGGCTTGATGGAGGATCTAGCGATGCGTCTTCGTTCAAAACGAATGAAGCGCGGAGCGATTGACTTCGATTTCCAAGAGTCTAAGGTTATCGTGGATGAGAACGGCAAAGCGGTTGATATTGTGAAGCGCGAGCGTTCGGTAGCGGAGCAAATCATCGAGGAATTTATGCTCGTGGCGAATGAAACGGTTGCCGAGCATTTTCACTGGCTTCGTGTGCCGTTCCTGTACCGGATTCATGAAGATCCGTCACAAGAGAAATTGCTTAACTTCGTTCAGTTTGCAGCAAACTTCGGTTATGTCGTGAAGGGCAAAGGCAATTCCATTCATCCAAAAGCATTGCAGACACTGCTTGAGGACATTCGCGGCACGAAGGAAGCGACCGTTATTTCCACTGTGATGCTTCGTTCGATGAAGCAGGCGAAATACGATGCGGAGAGCTTGGGGCATTTTGGCCTTGCAGCCGAGTTTTATTCACACTTTACATCGCCAATTCGCCGCTATCCTGACTTGGTCATTCACCGTATCATTCGCGAGGTGCTTGATGGCAAAGGCCAATTGACGGAAGCGAGACATGAGTCGCTAACGGCAAGGATGCCGGAAATTGCGCAGCATTCCTCGGAACGTGAGCGTGTAGCGGTTGATGCAGAGCGTGATACTGAGCAGTTGAAAAAATGTGAATTCATGCTCGATAAAGTGGGCGAAGAGTTCGAAGGCATTATTAGCAGCGTAACGAGCTTCGGCATGTTTATCGAATTGGACAATTCGGTCGAAGGACTAATTCGTTTGAGCGACATGTCTGATGATTATTATAACTTCCATGAGCAGCATATGATATTGGTCGGCGAGCGTACGTCGAAAGTGTACCGAATTGGCGATGAAGTTAAAATTCGCGTTACTCGGGTGAGTATGACGGAGCACACGATTGATTTCGAGCTTGTAGATATGAAGCCGCGCAGCGGCTATAAAGGCATACCAAGCAGTGGTTTTGGCGGCGGCGAACGCGGCGGCAAAAAACGCGGTGGTTTCGGTGATCGCAATCGCGGCGGCAAAGGTCAAGGCGGTGCAGGTGAGGGCAACCGCGGAAGAGGCGAGCGCGGCGCGAGTGGTGCTGGTAAAGGTGGCGCAAGCGAAGTTTACCGTGGCAAAAACGAGCGAGGAGCAAGCGCGGCTGGCAAAGGCCAAGGCGGTGCAGCCGAAGGTTATCGTGGTAAAACGGATCGCGGTGCAAACGCGGGAGGTAAAGGTCAAGGCGGTGCAGCCGAGGGCGGCCGCGGCAAAGGTCGCGGAGGCAAAGGCGGACGCGGCGGATTTGGCGGCGGCGTCGATCGCAGCGTGGTTGGCATTGTCGAGCAGGCCAATCCATGGCGCATCGATGCACCTGATAGCGGGCGCGGCGGCAAGCGGCGCGGACGTGGCGGCGAAGGCGCAGCCGGAGCTGGCGTGAACGACGGTGGAAATCCGGCGGAGCGTGGGCCGGGGCAAGAGGCGGATTTGTCGCCGGGCAACGGTAGAGATTCATCGCGCGGGAACAATGCGCGTACGGATATGTGGGGCCTGCCCATCCGCAATAGCGGCGGGCCAGGCGGAAATGGTCGTGGAGCCGGGCAGCGGCGGAGCGATGGAAGTGGCGGCGGCGCGAAGCGGCGGCATACGCCGCAGGGCGGCGTGGTCGGTAGTGAGCGAGGCGCGGAATTGCCGAGCGTGGAAGGCAGCGGCGGCGATGCGGCGAAGAGCAAGCGGAAGAAAAAAAGCGGAGGCGGCGGCAACGCCACAGCTGCTTTTGTCCGGAAAAATCGCAAATAAATAAGGGCGGCGACTTCCGTTCTATGGCATAATTGGAAGTCGCCGCGATCTGGGCAATTTGGGAAAATATATTTAAGCTCGTCACTTGCATTTTAATTCTGGGTATAGTACACTCAAATCAATCGATAATATGAACCTGAATTCACATATTGAAAAGGGTATCATTATAGTCATGAAACCCTTTCCAATGTGTGAATTTTTTGTTTAAAGACAAACCAGGCGCATATTAATATTATTTTTTTGGAGGTTTTTACACATGCAACAAGGTACAGTTAAATGGTTTAACGCAGAAAAAGGTTTCGGCTTTATCGAAGTTGAAGGCGGCAACGATGTATTCGTACATTTCTCCGCAATCACTGGCGAAGGCTTCAAAACTCTTGAAGAAGGACAACGCGTAGAATTTAACGTTGTTCAAGGCAACCGTGGACCACAAGCAGAAAACGTTGTAAAGCTGTAGTAGCTTACGAACGTTGATAAAACCGCCTTTGACCTTTTAGGTTGAGGGCGGTTTTTTTGTGCATAAAAGGAGCTTCTGTTTTGTTTCTTTATAGGAATTCGTTAAGTAATTGACGGGCATGACGAACGAGCATTCCATCGATAGGAGAATCTGTTCCACCGGTTCTAACACCAGTTCCGAGATGAACGGCTTGTGCTCCGGTAGATTTTATGAAGGCAGGCAATGAAGGAACCGATAGACCGCTTCCTGGGAGTATGGTAACAGTATGTCCAATACTTTGTTTAACCAACCTATTAATTTGATCTGTTGCTTCAAGAACGCTCGGTTTACCGCCTGAGGTAAGTATCCATTTGATTTGAGGGTATTTTAGGAGTGTGGCTAACGCCTCTTCTTGGTCAGGCACCTCATCAAATGCTCGGTGGAAGGTAACAGGACGATCGCCGGCAGCTTCCAATAAACTTTCTAATGCATCTGTATTAATAGTCCCATCAAGCTGAAGCGTGCCTAAGACGAACGCATGAACGCCTGATGTACGCATTCTAATCATTTGAGCAGCCATTTCACTAAGATCTGCCTTATCGTAAACAAAGGACTTGCTATGAGGCCTAACCATCGCATGTACGGGATATACTTTAGTTATAGGTGTGTGATTAGCTTGCTCAAGCCGTTTTAACGCCTCAAGCACCGAAACCGTAACGTCCTCTTGTGGAGTTAGTCCACCTTCTTCAAAGGCGGATATAAGCTCTACACGGTCCGCACCGTGCACTACAGCTGTAACCGCTTCATCTGCAGTCGTAGCAATGATTTCAAGCAGCATGGGAAATCTCCTTTTTTGGCAGAGCGACAGAGCGGGATGCTCCATGGCCGCCTTGATTTTCGTTGTCAAAGTTGTTACAATGAACACCAGTATACTTGCAACCATTATTTTAGCTTAATTAAGTCGAGGTGACTAGCATGGGTAAGAAGAGTGACGGCAAGCAGCTCGCCCAGAATAAGAAAGCTTCCCATGACTATTTCATTGAGGAAACGTTCGAAGCTGGCATGGTGCTTTTGGGTACAGAAATTAAATCGCTGCGAACAGGTCGTGCAAATATTAGTGATGCATTTGCTACCATTCGCAACGGCGAAATTTTCATACACAATATGCACATTAGTCCGTTCGAGCAAGGGAATATTCATAACCCTACCGATCCAACGCGTGCTCGCAAGCTGTTGATGCACAAGATGCAAATTCATAAGCTTCTAGGCTTATCCAAGCAAGAAGGTTATGCTATTGTACCCTTGAAGATTTATGTGCGCAATGGTTACGCGAAGTTATTGATTGGTCTCGGTAAAGGTAAGAAGCAATACGACAAGCGCGATAGTGCTGCTAAACGTGATGCTCAGCGTGATATCCAGCGCGTGCTGCGTGAGAAACAGAAGGTTTCTAACTAAGGTGTAGATTTCCATGGCAGCAAGCGACCATGATTGCCAATAACAATTGTGCACGGAAGCAGCTGATTCGTGGTATACTAAGACAGTAGCAACGGCAAGACAATCAATAAATGCAAGTGCATTCGTGCTAGACAATCGGAACAGCCTGCTTTGTCAGATGCTGATCCTTAATCCTAAAGCTTCAATTGCGTGCTTCTACCCAGCATCGTCCATGTGACTGGATTAGGGGCTAACAAGTAGTGGAATACGCTGTCTCATCTCCGCCTGCGGTGAGCTGAAGAAGACAATCAGGCTGACCTTAGCGAAAGCCGGTTACGGGGCGTTTGCTTGGGTGACATCAAAACTGTGACTACACCCGTAGAAGCCTGTGTGGCGTGATCTTCGGACAGGGGTTCAAATCCCCTCGCCTCCACCAACCATGTGAGAGAGTACCGTGTTAGGTACTCTCTTTCTTTATGTCTAGGTATAATCCACAAGAGTTCGTGGAGGTTGGAAACGCTGATTCTACAAGGAGTTTATGACGTTATTTGGTTGAATAGCATGAGAGTCTCTCACAGGGTACGATGACAGGCTCAGCCATTGCGAGAGTGAGGATGTGGTCATATAGACGGACCTACAATAGTTGGCTTAATATATTGTGAAATATATCATATTTTCATTTTGGGTAGCTACTTGATTATGAAATCAATTGATTAATGACTTAGTACTTCCACATTGCTTTGTCGAGTTCACATATTGTAATGTGAATGTAGGCAAGTGAGTCCCCGAGGTTGTCTTCTCGAACTAAGACTGTCCCGCAGAGTAAACCCCAATAATCTACCGAGATATACAGTAAATCAGATGAATCAGTGAGCGTACCATTGTACCAGATTATATCTCCTTCATTTCGCCCAACAGATGCTACATCCAATACAGAAAATAATATGTCCTTCTTATTATTTATATTAGGTATTTCGCCCAGAGGATTAAACCCTCTTATTTCAAGCCTTAGTTCATCAGTAACTCTTGATACTATGGATATAGAATATTCCCATTTTGTTTGTTTGTTTGTCTGGCATTTTGACACTTCTTTTATTCTCAGGTTTAAGTTTATTGACACCGAGTAAATACAGTGTTTTTTTTGGAGGAGCAAGTTCTGCTGCGACATACTTGAAATCGGATGTATCATTACCGTATTTGGATTCTAACGACTCCTTATTGAGAGATAATTTTTTCTTTTTTTGGTTTACTGTAGGTTTAAGTATATAAGCCATTTCTTCTTCATTTTGTTCAATTTCTTCATACAATTTTTGTGCCTCATAGTAATCGCCGATCCATTGATACAAACGGGCTTTCTGGAATTTTTCAACAACAGATGGCTTAGCCAATTATTTTGCCTCCTAACAAGCGATTAAAGTCGCTAATCTTTGGGTCAGTAGGAAGGTTGAGGCTGGGGTGCTTCCCTTGACCTAATATAATACTTCGTACATTATTAAGTTCAGAAGTTTTAGGGATAATGAAGTGCAAATTTATGATGGTTTGAGGTACCACATCTATTTGAGCTATAACTCCATGTCCAGCCATCATAGGAACTTGCCTCCAGTATGCAAGCAACTGGTGAAGAGCCGATCTTATTTGTCTAGTACCTTGATTACGTCTGCTTTTGCACTCCATTGGGAGAGGATCGTTCCAAGTCATACCATTCAACTGCTTTAATAATGCTTGTACAGACTGGTTAGTAGAATGTTTCTGGAGTAAAGGAGCTAAATTGCTAGGCTGAATATCAAGGCAAAGATCAGGTGCTTTTGTATTATCCATCAAATGAGCGATTTGCAAGGGGTTCAGTCCTATTTCTTTTTGTAAGAAAACTGTTACAAGTACCTCTCCTATCAAGCCTGTTACACCAGGTGCGGCACCTTTAAAGTGCCTGCCCGTGAAAGGATTAGGGRTGAACGTTTGTAGGTTGTTGGATATTCCACCAATTGGCAGTAGTTCCACCAATTGGCAGTAGTTGTCTTACTTGACTCCAATGAGCATAGTCATCATAGTGCTGGCCAACAACCTTTACATAAGTATCTCCCTATTTTTCACCCTGATCATCTAAAAATGAAAGTGTTGTACTGAATGAACCAGTCAGTAATGGTTTCTTTCTAGTATTAAAACCGAGTTTAATTGCCCAATTTATTGTCCTTGGTTTATTTAGCCACTGTGAAATCAAGTTAATAGAACCTGCATTTATCATGACATCACCACTCTGCTAAATTATTTGTTTGATTTGTGATCTCGTCAAAATCTTTAATAATTATTCAATTGAAAAGTAAAAACGGATGGAGTTCAAACAGAGTTGCAATGAAAAAACATTAAGATATTATGAATGTGACACTTGTATAGAATGTTTAAGATCATTTACAAGTTAAAATTATAAATGATTTAGAGGGAGATTGCGAACTAAGTGATCTACTAGTTTACTGTATAGTAGTTTGTTATCTCTTGCAGGAACGGAATAAGCACTTTAATTGTGAGATTGGGGCAAAAACATCAGTCATTGCCCTGATTTTAGACAGTTATTTGTGAGATGCAGTATCCCAATCGGCCGTGATGGTTTTGCGATACAAATTTGTTCCATGCGACTGAATGCTAAAGACAATGTGCACGGTCTTGGTCTCGCGATGGATGCCGATGCTCGGAAAATACTTGACTACCATTGCATTCAGCAAATCCACATTAGGTGTGTCAGCATCTAGCAGTTCTATAAGCCGTCATAAATCGTTCTTTACAAGTGCCATATTGACTTCATCAATTACAGGCGGCTAATACTCATGATTCAATTTCAGGTACATTGATTACTTGTCATCTAACTCCGACTTCATTTCGTTCATAAGCTCACTATAGAACGCTTTCGCCCATCCGTTATCAATATCATTTTGCATAGAGCCGATCTTTCTCTGTAAGAAGCTGATCTTTGTCTCTAGGTTGGAAAGTATGACGATAGCTTGTCGATTGGAGTCTTGATGATATCTGCTAATTTCATCTTCCAGCATATTATCCAAGTGAATCTTAACAAAGCCGAGTGCAGCTTATTTGATACAATTCGCTCCATTGTTTCTTTACGCTAGCTTATATACTCGCAGAAGTCCTTGCCCTTGCGCATGTACCTACTGCACAGGTAATAGCGCTGACCTCCTTTCTTCCGAGATGTTGACGTTGAGTGGCCAAGCATCTTGGGGCCGCAGTTATCGCAATAAAAGAGCCTCGCAACCAATACTGTGAATTTGGTTTAATCTGAAATGGATTATGAGTGACTTCCCCCGCCGTTATTACGACCCTTTGCTCTTTCCTGGCAAAGATTAAACAATTCCTCAGTTATGATTGAAGAGTGTGCATTTCTGTGATCACCCATTCCAAACAATTATTCCACTTTTTTCTTATTAACTTGATAATCTTGCTTAATCCAAATCTTGCGTCCGATGTAGGATTCATTGAATATATAGCCCGTATGGTAATGGCCGACCATTGAGCAGCTTTCTGCGAAGGTACTCCTTTCTCCTTTAGGTTGCTGGAGATCTTTTTGTATTCAACGCTCTCATAAGCATACTGATTGAATATCCAGCGGACAACATCCACTTCTTCACTCGGTCCGTGAACCCATACTGCCTTTGTCTTTTGCGCCCCAGAGCAAAGGCAACCTGTTCTGTCCGATAACCGTAAAGAGGAGTCCCTCCATTGCCGTATCCCAGCTGAGCATTTTGAGTAATTCCCTTGCGTACTTCTATGGCTAGGTTAGCGTTGACATACCCTCTAATAGCTTGTCCTGAGGCGTTTAAATGTCGGTCTATTGTTCCAGTCACGGAGACATCTTAAAAGACTACCTGAGCTAGTAGAGTTTTGTAGATAACGTGATTGTACCTTGCCATGTGAGTTCGATTTAACGAACAAGACTATTATCATAAAGTAGTATTTTACACTCGTTGAAGCGCTTTTATTTTATCCAAAAGAAGGAATATTGTACTATAAAGTCGAATTTTAGCAGTTGACAATGTAATGCTAAAAGTATAGTTATCCTAGTAGGTGATTATTGGAAGGGGCCACTAATTTGAAAATAGTTTCCTTGCCACCGAATGCCCCTGTGCTTATGGAGGCCACACGAGCTATTGGTTATTCTTTAGAAACAGCGTTAGCCGATATTATAGATAATAGCATTACAGCAAATTCAACTAAAATAGATATATACTTTTTTCCGATTGGGAGTCCGTATGTCGCGATAATAGACAATGGAGCTGGCATGGATCAGGATGAGCTGATAAATGCAATGCGTTATGGCAGCAAAAATCCATTGGATACAAGAGCCACTGCTGATTTAGGGAGATTTGGATTAGGTTTGAAAACTGCTTCAATGTCTCAATGCAGAAAGCTATCGGTTATTAGCGGTAAAGATGGAATTGTGACAGGGGCACAATGGGATTTGGATTTTATTGCAACTACGGATGATTGGTCTTTGAAATTACTAGACGAAGATGAGATCAAAGCTTGTCCGCACATTGATGAAATCTTTATTAATAGCTCTGGAACTATGGTTCTGTGGCAGGAACTTGATCGGCTAAAAGTTGGGGAATTTAACTTTGACGAAAGTATGGGTAAATATATGGATCGAGTGCGAGAGCATTTGTCTTTGGTATTCCATCGCTATCTTTCAGGTGAAGCAGGCCTAAAAAAGATCCGAATTTCTATTAATAAAATATCGTTGGAGTCAATCGACCCATTTTTAACTGGAAAGAGCACGCAAGTTATGGATGAGGAAAGCATTAATATAAATGGGCAAAAAATCGTAGTAAGTCCTTATATATTGCCGCATATTTCAATGCTTTCAGAAACAGAAATTAATATACTGGGTGGAAAGGAAGGACTTCGCAAACAACAAGGATTCTATGTTTACCGCAATAAACGTTTGCTTGTGTGGGGGACGTGGTTCAGGTTGATGCGACAAGGGGAGTTATCCAAGTTAGCTCGAGTTAGAGTTGATATTCCCAATTCACTAGATTATTTATGGACCTTAGATATTAAGAAGTCTGTAGCAGTCCCGCCTGAAGTGGTTCGTAGGAATTTGGCCCCAATAATCGAAAAGTTGGCGGGCAGGAGCAAGCGTACATGGACCTATCGTGGAAAGAAGGAGACGGAAGACTCGAAAGTTCATGTGTGGGACCGTATCAAAACCCGAGAGGGCGGCATCGTTTACGAAATCAACAGGGATTATCCTTTAATTGAAGTTTTGCGTGAAATGGGAGAGTCAGAGAAGAGCGCTATAGAGCAGCTACTGATTCAGATAGAACGCGGACTACCATTAAATCAACTGTATGTAGATTTAACAAGCGATGAACGAGTTCTCAATGAAAAAGAAGTTTCCAAAGCAGATTTGATGCCTTTGCTGAAACAATTGTTCACTGGATGTAGAAGTGAACAGGAACGCAAAGAGATGGTAAGACGCTTATCTATAACAGAGCCATTTGACCAATATCTAGAATGGCTATATGAATTTATTCAGGAGGGAAATTAAATGCTAAGCCAAAACGGCCAAATGCTAGAAAGATTCATTTCCATTACTATGAATACTAAATATCAAGTTGAACCGCCAACAGAAGAACAATTTATGGATGAGGCTAATGCACTCAGAGTGAATATGCAAGTATCGGATGAAGAGTTTGAACAAATCATTAGAAACTTAAAGGCCGTATTGCCCATTACTATGGATGTGGGTATTTATATCACTGAGCAGAATGGTGATCATCAATCATGGTTGCCTGCGAGGCGGGCTGATCTTGATTTTTATTATTGGAATCGATATAGACGTTACCTGGAAGACAATAAGGGATGGAATGTACGTGTGACAGCGAATCTGGACACAGTATCAACTGAAATTGTTGATTTATTGGGTGATCCTAAAAGCAGCACGCCTTGGCAAAGAAGAGGACTTGTTCTGGGGGACGTACAATCAGGGAAAACAGCTAACTATACTGCTATCTGCAACAAGGCAGCTGATACAGGATATAAAGTGATCATTGTACTAACAGGTACAATGGAGAATTTGCGAAAGCAGACACAGGAGCGTTTGGACAAAGAGTTTGCTGGAAGACTGAGCAAAGACCTTTTGAAAAAGAAGGGGAAACAGGAAATCAGGAATGTGTTCGATGGAGTCGGGAAAATAGATGCAACTAGAAGGATTTCTGCATTTACGACTGTGTTATTTGACTTTAACTCAACTATATTGAATAGCAATGACTTAACATTAAAGAACATCAGTGAGCCAGCTTTGTTTGTAGTAAAGAAAAACAAATCAGTGCTTAGAAGTCTAGAAAGCTGGTTAACTTCTAATAACGCCGATAACAGTGGGAAGATAGATTTACCATTATTGCTGATTGATGATGAGGCCGATAATGCATCAGTAAACACCAAAAAGGAGGATGAAGATCCTACCGCAATAAATGCGGCTATTCGTTCTATTTTAGGAAGATTTTATCAGGCATCATATTTAGGTATTACGGCTACTCCTTTTGCCAATATATTTATTAACCCTGAGACAAACGATGATATGGTAGGGGATGATTTATTTCCTAGAGATTTTATCTATGTACTTTCACCCCCATCTAATTATATAGGTGCCGACGCGATATTTGGAGAACAGCCGAGATACGACCATTGTCTGGTGCGAATTGAAACAGAGGAGATAGAACAGTTCTATCCATTTAAGCATAAGAAGGATCTCGAAATAGACGATTTGCCGCCAAGCATGTATGAAGCAATTGCTTTCTTCCTTTTGGCGAATGCTATTAGAGATTTGAGGAGAGACACAACAGAACATCGTTCCATGCTTATCAATGTAAGCAGATTTACAGATGTTCAAGTGGAAACTAAAGAACATGTAAATACTTGGCTGAATCAAGTGCAGTCTGACTTGCGCAATTATGCATCGTTCGATGAAGAGCAAGCGCTAAGAATTCGTTCTTTGCACTTTTTAAAGCTTGTATGGGATAAACACGAGTTAGCAGAAAAAGCAGGAATTGACTGGATTGAGTTGCAACAGAAGTATTTGAATAAAGCAGTTGCCCCGATTGAAGTGCGTGCTGTCAACCAGAGGACTGGAGCAGCCAGCTTAGACTATTACACACACAGAGAAAATGGCTTCAGGGTAATTGCAATTGGGGGAAATAGTCTCTCCCGTGGTCTAACGTTGGAAGGGCTTTGTGTTAGCTACTTTTATCGTAATTCACAAATGTATGACACCCTCTTGCAAATGGGTCGGTGGTTTGGCTACCGTCCTAATTATGATGATGTTTTCAAGGTGTGGATGGCAGAGGATGCAATTGATTGGTATGGTTACATTACTGAAGCCGCAAATGAGCTTAAAAATGAGATCAGCAAAATGAATAAATCACAACCTCCGATGACCCCAAGAGACTTTGGATTGAAGGTGCGACAGGATCCCAACTCTCTAATCGTTACTGCTCGCAATAAGATGCGTACAGGCACACCAGTCAGTCGGCCGATAACAGTGACAGGGAAATTATTGGAAACACCTAGACTAAAATCAAAACCTGATGTATTGGAGGCAAATGAGCAAGTATTTAAGCTGTTTATTGCGAATCTCGATAGTGTTGGGTACGGTGTTGAAGTTGAACAAAACGGGAAAATGTGGTCTGGCATAAATAAAGACATTGTTATCGATTTGCTGCGCAGTTTTGACACCCATCCGTGGCATCTGTCATTCCAGGGTAGAGCGTTGGCGGATTTTATAGAAAATAGTTCTGGACTTACAGAGTGGGATGTCTTTCTGCCAAATGGTTCAAGCCAACAAGAATATGAACTTGAAGGGATTAATGGCATTTTCACTGTAAGACCACAACGTCGAACTATTACTGAGTCAAATGGAATGATTAAAGTTTCAGGTACAAAGGTACGTGTAGGTGCAGGAGGTTCCACTAAGGCAGGGCTGTCTAAGGGACAGATTGAGGAAGCCAAGAATGAGTTTATACGAACACATCCTGAGAGAAAGAATGTTCCTGACAGCGCCTATCTGATTAAGGATCGAAAGCCGATTTTGATGTTGCACGTGATTGAAAGTGAACAGGATGATGAAGAGATCCATAACAACAAAATTCCTGATATATTGTTTGCAATAGGCATTGGTCTACCTGGCAACGGTGAAGTTCTTACGGCTAATTATGTTGTGAATTTAGTGGAATTAAGAAATTGGGTGGACCTAGATGACGATGAGGATGATGACGATGTTGTCTAGCGAGAGTTTGGTTGAAAAATGGAATTTGATGGGTCAACACTCGAGTGGCTACGTAAGAATAGACGCTGAACATTCGCTCGAATGGCATATTGGATATGAGGGTATTAATCAAAGGTCGTTACTCTTGATAACTTCAATAGAGCCAAGTAGCGTTGCTTCTTCGAAATCGATTTTAGTTTCTTAYGCTCAACGTGCTGACAGTGATTGGGCACTTACTTTTAGACTTCTTCGAATGGAACAGGAAGAAGTATATATCAGACTATGTTGCGATTTAATAGAGTCGTCACGGAACCAAACTGATACAATAGAAGGGCTGGAATTTGTACTAAATCGATATAGCCAATGGACTAGACTGATGGAACTCCAGAGAAATGGCTTGCTCAGCGAGGCGGAAAGAAAAGGTCTCATGGGCGAAATTTGCTTCCTCCAGCAAATCATGTCACAAGGTGCTTTTCCATTTAACGCTGTTACTAGCTGGATAGGACCTGAAGGTGCCGATCAAGATTTCGTGGACGAGCATGGTTGGCATGAAATCAAAGCGCCAGGAATTGGTGCGAAAACTGTTTCAATCTCTTCTCTAGAGCAACTTGAAGCGACGCTCCCTGGAGAACTTGTTTTGTTTTTTATCGACAAGACTGCTCCTAACGATGCAAAGTCATTTACTTTGAGTAGTATAGTGGCAGACATGCGTGAAATGTTGCGAGGCACTCCCATCGCTTTTGACTTGTTTAACCTAAAGTTGTTGCAGTATGGTTATATCGACATGCAGGAATACGAGAAACAATGGTATCGCCTAGGCGGTGTAAGAAGATATAATGTAGATGAAGACTTTCCTAGGCTTCTGCAAGGTAATGTTCCAGTTCAGATTACGGCAGCAAGCTACCAAATCAACATCCAGTCGATTGAAAACTGGAAAGTTGATTAACTAGGAGGGCTAAATGGATTTATATGAATTCCGAAAAGAGCTTTTGGAAGATGTGCGGTCTACTGCAGCGGCGTATGGTGAAGGCTCTAGTGCAGCATTTGCTGGCATAGTCTCAACCTATTTGGTGAATGCTGAAGTATTGCCTGATTATGAGCCAGCATTCTATATTGGTGCTGGCTTGCGCAATCGTAAGTTGCGTGTAGATGGGTACGCATTAGATGAGTTTGATTATACAATGACACTTATTGTTGCTGATTACGTTGGTGAGGGTAAAGAGAAAACTCTTACACGGTCAGAAGCAGAGCAGATATTTGAATGGCCTATTCGATTCTTGGATGAAGCATACAACAATAACCTTCAAAAAAAAGTTGAGGTTAGTAGCTCAGCAGCAGACCTTATCGATATTCTAAAAACGAATAGGGAACGAATTCGCAAATTTCGCATTTTACTTTTTACGGATGGGCTAATGAGTGGTCGAATCGAGAGCTTCCCTGTCAAAGATTTTGAAGAGGTCATTGTCGAGTTTCAAATATGGGATGCTGAGAGGCTTTATAAAATGTTCCTTGCTGATTCTGGGCGGGAGAATATTGAAATAGATTTCACTCAATACTCTAAGATGGGGATACCCTGCTTGGATACTAGCAACTTTGGAGAAAATCCTTATCGTTGTTTCTTGGGGGTAATCCCAGGGACAGTGCTGGCGGATGTATATGATCGCTATGGTGCTCAGT
>NZ_JBFRDK010000050.1:0-41036 GCF_052113545.1 Paenibacillus sp. TAF43_2 | reverse complement strand
GAACCTGATCTCCAAGGTGAATATCGGTAATTCCCTTTTTGCCTAAATATTTAAAAATCTGCTGCGGCACAAAGCGATGCGAAGCTTCGCTGAACGAAGTAATGTCCTTTATGTACGTTCGAATATGAAGCGCCATGCGATTGAACTGCTCTCCCAAATCGCCGACCTCGTCCTGTGAGCGTATGTTGACCTTCACATCCCAGTTGCCATTTGCCATCTCCATTACGCTTTTGCGAAGCTTGCGCAGCGACGAGAGCAGATAATACGTTACAGCGAGTACGAGAACGATTAATACTAAGCTTATAAGCCCAATGTTTCGCATGATGCTTTTGTAAATAGTTTGATTGGATTGATACAATACATTCAAATCCCGGCCTGTTTCATAAACGCCTACAATTTTGTTAGTAGAATCATAGATAGGTCCAATTGCATATAGCCATTTGCCTGTAGCATCTTCCCATCGGTCCGTTACAACCTCGCCCTTCTCAACCACAAGCCGGTTCAGCTCGTTCTTAGGAAAAGGCTTGTACATATTAACGCCGTCATCATCATCCATAATGATGAAGATTTCACCATTTTCATATCTGTATAATGTGCTGTACAGACCTTTGCGATTTGCAGGATCCTCGCTTTCGAACAAGAAGTTCATTTTGCTCCGAATCGATTCATAATCCTTGCTCATATAATCGTTTGGCGAAGTCAATCGATTCAGCTGATCGCCGTTAATCATATTTTGACCATTGCGAGCAAGCAAAGACAGCTGCTTCTGCATCTCATCCTCCATTTTGCTGGAGAAACTATCATATATAAAATTGGATAACATAATCATCGCTATTATCAATATCGGAACAATTGCAAAAACTTGTTTGAAAAACAATGAAATTCTGCGATTAAGCACATGTACATAGAACAGTCTGATTATCATAACTAAAATAACGAGCAATACGGCAGCCGCCAGCCACGTCATCCAACCCTGTACCACCGAACCGCGATCATAAGTTAGCTTCGCAAGGACACTCGTATGGCTGCCAGCCTCATCCATGCTGACGATGCTGTCACCTAAAGCAAGCTCCATCTGACCTGCTGCGTTCATTGTCAAATCCATAATATCAAGGCTTTCCGCATGCGGAGCTATTGTTTTTAACGATGCTTCATCTATGACCGTTCTTAAATTGCTGGAATCCTTCGCATTCATACTCGTAACTGCATTTACTAGGCGATCAATAAAATATAATTTTCCATTCTCGTGCAGAAGCAGTCCTTCAGGGAAGTTTTTGCGAGTGCGATCCATGCCTTCCAGCGGATAGGACAGCTCGCTTTCGCCGCCTGCATTCACTCTGAAAATAGCGCCGCGCTTCGTAGAGTAATAGATTTGATCCGGCGCATACCCTACGATTTCTGATAGGTAACGATCTACAGGCAATTTAAATGTTAGCAGCTCCTCTGCCTTGCCGCCTGCAGCAGATAACCGATTTAATTGTACGTTCGTCTCTTCGTTTATGTAGAAATAAATATCTTCCTTTACAACTTGAAGACCCTTGATCAGCCCTACCCGTTTGTTGGTACCGCTTCCCTCGAACGTAAACAGGACCGTTCCTTTTGTATCGCCGATCGTGTAGCGTACAATCCTTTCTTCGCGTACATAAAGCCCATATCCGTCCAAAATCGTATCAAGAACATAGATTGTGCCGTCAGCCGCCACCGCTATATCTGTAAAATCATGTCTTATGGTAGCATCATCCTGCCGAATGATCTCTTCAATAGATCCTTTGCTGCCGATTCGTATAATCTCTTGACGTGAATCTCCGATAACGATCATGCTTCCATCCGGCCCTGCCGATGCCTTGGATAAATAAGCGAGGGGTTTCTCTGTTTTATACGGAGGGGTTTGAAAGTGATTTAAGTTTGGATAAAGCCAGAAGCCGAGGCAAATTGCTATTATACTCAGAAGAGTCATACCCATAGTGGACCTTCGCATGTGCACCATCGCTTTCATTTTTCAAAATATTTCTATTTCCATATTACTACATGTTTAGTCATTTAGCATCAGCATTGTTGTAAGAATTCATCGAATGTTAGCTATTTTAGTAGGTTTATGTTGATGGCTTTTAGGGCTTATAGTACTATTAAAATAGTAGAATATAGCAAAAAACAGGAGAGGCATTAAGTAAGGCCTACTCTCAGGAAGGAATTATATGGGACAACTTATATGCGGAGGAGCTACCATGCAATGCTCTTTTGGAGCAGCTCCCGGCACGTTTAATGTGTTGCCTGCCAATCGCGTTCTGACGGCTATGCCGATAGCGAACATTATGGATAATAAACCGATGGTTAATATACTGCCCTTTGGAGTTTGTAATTCGCTGGCCAATCCGATGGTCGCAGCCGCAACTGCTGCTGCCTTAGGCGTACTTACCCCTCAGCCCTGTATTCCCGTTACAGCCGCTCCATGGGTGCCCGGCTCGCCAACCGTGTTAGTTGCGAACATGCCCGCTTTAAACAATTCGTCCAAATGCATGTGCAACTGGGGAGGCGTCATTCAGTTCGTGAATCCGGGACAGATGACGATACAGGTGCCATGATATGATAGCGCAAATTCTAAATCCTATAATCAAGCCCATTAAGCGAAAAATTATTGCGCCTCTTAAACGGGCGAAAACGCTGCCAAAGCGTATGYTTGCCGTGCTCCGCAAGTGGCTGGTCACTGCTATTTTTGGCCCGCTTCGATCGCTCAACAATTATTTGCGCATCGGCAGCTACTACATAGCGAAGAAGCTTATCGCACTTGTTCTCGTCATTACACTGATCATCGTTTATTTTGGATTTGTAAGCCCGCCAGCCTTCGTTAACAAATGGTTCGGACGAACGCCTCAGCTGGAAGCAGCTGCTGCTGCGAATGGCAGCTTCACAGGAGCTGCATCCGTCCTTGACGCGGAAGGTAATCTGCTGTTTAAAGGAGAGCTGGTCGATGGTCAATACAGCGGTCCAGGGAAGCTATATTATCCAAACGGCAAGCTTCGTTACCAAGGAGATTTCGCTAAAGGAATGATGGCGGGCTCAGGCGAGTTGTTTAATGAAGAGGGTGAGCTTCTCTACCGCGGACAGTTTGCTGACGATCAATATGCGGGAGCTGGAACTTTATTTTATCCAGGGGGAAAACCTCAATATGTAGGCGAGTTTGCAGCTGGAGCGTACGAAGGAGCTGGTACAGCATATAATGCTGGCGGCGGGATCATCTATGCTGGCGCCTTTCTGAAGGGTTCATACAGCGGCGATGGCAAACTTTACAATGAATCAGGCAAGCTGATCTATGAAGGCCAATTTAATACTGGTGTTTATGAGGGTACAGGCAAGCAGTTCGACAATAATGGCGTTTTATTATTCGAAGGCAGCTTCCTTGCTGGCAAGCTGTCTGGCCCGGGGAAACAATATTATCCTTCAGGCTTCGTAAAATACGACGGCGCCTTTCTGCTCGGCAGCTATCACGGGGTTGGCAGCTTATTTAACGAGACAGGCTCCATTGTTTATACAGGGTCGTTCGCAAGTGGCCTGCAAAATGGCAGCGGACAAATGTTTAATGCCTCAGGCGGTATTGTCTATGACGGCAAATTCGTCAATAACAAATATGAAGGCATAGGAGCACTGTACGATATGGACGGCGCGCCTCTTTACAAAGGTTTTTTCAGAGACGGCAGCTTGTACGCTGAAGGCTTCATGAATCTGTCGCTCGTAAAGCTGCAAGAAACGTTGGGTGTTCCTGATGCTCCTGTAACTGTTCCTGAGGAAGAGCTTACTGAAGAAATCATTGTAGACGAGCCTTCAGAACCTATAACGACCGACGAAACAGATTCTTCAGCAGATTCTTCATCACCTGAACCGAAAGCGACAGACCAAGCAGCGATAGTACCTTCGGCGACGCCGGAAAACAGCAGCAATTCAGCCGCAATGCCAACGGCAACACCGCAAAGCATTCAGACAAAGACAATGGCTGCTGGCGGCTCCACTGCTCTACCTGCTGCACTAGGCAGCACCAAGGAATCGGCGGCCAACACAGAGAAGGATACAACGAAAAGCGAAGACCCTGTATTGGTTGATCCCGACCTAGCACTCGATCCAATACTGCCGCAAACGCTGACGTTCAGCGCAATGCAAATGTCCTTTGTACTGGAAGTCGATGAAGACAATCCAGAAGCTTTTTTTGTAAGTCAACTGACGACATGGAATCCAGTTGTCATGGAACAAACGTACAGCAGATTRTTAGCCGCCAAAACGGTATCCACCAAGGAAAAGCTCGACAATGGCCGAGTACGGGTTCTGTTCAAGTCAGGCAGCACGCTTCTCAGTTTTTTATTAAATAAAGATAAGCCTGTACGACTTGAAATGTCCTATATCATTCCTGAGGAATAACAATAAAAGTGAACTGCCCCCGGTCAAGTAGAAAAAAACGTTAAACGGCCTTAGTCCTAAACTCCATTGGACTGAGGCCGTTTAGTTTTGCCTGAAATCGTTCGTAATTGTAAAATTGAATGTAGGGTTCAATGTCCTATTTTAGCTCATCAAAAGTTCGGTACGTTTGCAAATTATATTTTTCACACTTCAGGATTCCCCAGAAGGATGCTATGGGACTGTTGAAGGCAGCGGCGATAGGGCCAAGTTCACCACTTTCGATCTATTCGATAATGGTAAGTTTCTAGACATGAAAATGCTCCACTCATAGCAATAGGTTTTTTTATTACTTCACCTGTCTACTATTTGGGGAGCATATTATAACGGACATACATTCCGCTATTTACTGATTTTAAGCCCATTTCGAATTCTAACGGACATCAGATGCGTTATTTATCCAAATTAAAGGATAATCATTGCTCTTGAAGCCAAATAAGAGACTGTATGTCCGTTAGCTCCTTAAAAATGGAGATTCCGAGCAAATAACGGATCTGATGTCCGTTAGCTCCTTAAAAATGGAGATTCCGAGCAAATAACGGATCTGATGTCCGTTAGCTCTTTATAAATGGAGATTCCAAGCAATAACGGCTCTGATGTCGGCTGCTCCAAGCTATGCGGGTGATGGCCGACTCCCGGCTTCACAATGACTTTAATGGTTCCGCCAAGCTCCCGGTAACGCTTCTCGAATGGCAGCGTGTTCTCTTCAATAGGCAGCGGAATATCAGCATCTCCTGCAACGATCAAAACGGGAATACCGCCTGCTGCCAGCTCTTCTACTCTGTCCAGAGGAGAGCAGCCCTTAAGTGACAATTCCGTTTCTTCCGTCTCACCGTAAACAGCCAGACACTCCTCCCACTCAGCCGCTCCACCTGCAGCCACGCCTTTCCCGCCCGGCCAGCTGCGTATATCGAGTACAGGGGCATCTAAGTACAGCAGCTTCACTTGGTCTGGGTACTTGGCTGCATAGTTAAACGCATATAACCCGCCGCGGCTGAAGCCAAAAAGCACCGTTTTTGGAGCGAGCTCATAAGCTCCTGTCACGTAGGTTTGGAACGTTCGCATCCGCTCCACCGCACCCGGGCATCCATACATGTCGCTTAGTCGATAATAAGCAATTGCCCAGCCCTGCTCGAGCAAAGCCATATCGGCATAGGAGAACGCGTCAAAAAACTCAGCGCGCCATATCCAAGGCCTGCCTTCGGCAAATGTTTTAGGAAAAACGATTAGTCCTTCTCTTCCCTCCAGCATAAAATCGATACGCTCATAACCCTTCCAGCTCGAAGCACGGCTATTATTTTTGTTCTCTGGCCGATCAGCCAAGGAGAGAATGAGATTTTTAAGTGCTTCGCCCTCCTTCAATGCCTGCTCCAGCGGCAGCGCTTCCGCTTTATTCGGGTTCGTATGTCCGACATGCTCCTTCCATGCCGAGCTAAGCAATCGATGGCGCTGCTGTACAGCTGAGAATAGCGATGAAGAGTCTGGTTGGAGCACATATTCGGGCATTTGCTCCAGTGATATATTAAACAACACGCGAAGCAGAGCCGCGGCGATCAGCCAGTGCCCCTCTGCATTCGGATGAATACCGTCCCCCGTTATATAATTGTGAGTCTCCTTACGCTTATGCTCCCACATGCGAAGCATTGGATTATGGATAGAAACGAGCGCATCTGCGACATCGTCCAAAGTCAGCACCCAGTCTGCGTATCGCTTCAATACATCCTCATAGTCAGCAAAAGGTTGAGAATAGCTGTATGCTGGTTGCCCCGAAGGAAGCAAGCTGCCGCCGGTAAACGATGCAGCATCAAATGGAGGCGGCGTCATAAGAATTACTTTGGCTCCCGCAGCCTTAATCTGAGTAACAGCCCGTAATAGACCCTGTTGATACGCTTCGAATCTATCAGAAGAATAAGGATAATAGATGCCGTCATTCATCCCATAACATACAACGACCCAGTCCGGTTTGCTTTCCGCTAGAGCCTTGCCAAGCCGATCATGCAAGCAGGGACGAGGAAAAGGATGCTCCGGTTCGCTTAAGCCAGATGCTGTCTCGCTGCTTACGCCAAGGTTAATGAGTGTCATTTGATTGGCTGGCATATGCTGCAGGAAATAAGCATCCATGTAAGCAATAAACGTACCATCATCCGTAATGCTGTCTCCTAAAAAAACGATCTTTTTCTTATCTGGAATAGCAGAATCCTTCCCAAATAACGGCTTCATCAAATTGTCCTCCCTCTGTTATTTCGCACGGAATATTGATGCATCGCACCCGGCAGTCCTCTAAACGCCAAGCAGCCATCGCTAATTAGCGTCCACAGCCGATATTCAGTGAAACGAAAGTCGATTAGCTGGAAATAATGGTCCTGCAATTCTCCAATAACAGCTCCTGCCTTTACAAAACGATCCTCGCTTTCGATTGCAAGCTTATCAATAATAGCTATAAGCCTCCTATCAAGCTCCTCTTCAGCAGCATGCTTAATCTTGCCATCTTCCCATAAACGCAGTGTACACTCTTCCCTGGAAAGCTCCAACCACTCTGCTTCATAGCGTCGTCTCTCAATATCTACTATTTTCTCTGCTTGCTCATATCCGTTTACGATATTTAAGTAAACATCCCTCTCTAGCAGCCCTTGCGCATAGTGAGGCAGGTTAGTCTGCATGCTTGCCGCGTTAAGCCGAAAAAGCTCAGAAACATTCATCTTATGTACGCTATTGGTACGATTCTTTAGCAAATGCAAGATGAAACGCAGTCCTACCTGATCGTGCGCGTTATCGGCACACCAGATGATGATAGATTTATGCTCAGCTATGGCTGTTATTTTCTCGGTCATTCTCTGAATCTGATGCTCACGATTCATGTGGTGATTGAACATAAAACCAGACAGCTTCTCCATTTGCCAAAATTCTCGTGCCCGCTGTCCTTCCACACGATCAATATTCTTAATTGGACCTACTGAAAAGCAATCATTAAACGACAATACCTCATTATCTGTTCTTTTTCCTAAATTGCTTAGGGCTACTTTCAAAGATCCTGCATCCGACATGCTGCATACGAGATGAACCATGCTTTTGCGCTGCTCAGCTTCAACTCGCAAAGAATGTGAGTGCTGCACGCTTTTTTCATACATTTGTACAATGGAGCCAGCCAGAGCCTTCTGCTCCCCATTTCCTTGTTCAGTAAACGGTACAGTCAGCTTTAGAAGGTCGTTTAGAAGGCTTCTAGCCTCACCCTCGCTCAGCTCCCTTAAACGCTCATAAAGGTCTTTCAAATCAAAGCCTCCTTCTTGTACACCTACACTAGTTTACGCCATATATAAAAAAAGCTGCTCAGCAAGATCATCGTTCTTATCGACCTTCTGAACAGCTTATAATGTCTTACTCCTGCTGCGATGCAGCTGCTTCTGCAAACCCTTGATCTATCTCATCATTTACTTGATCAGCCGCTTTCGCCGCGCCTAAACTTTTGAATGCCCACCAGCGAACCGCGATTACAGACGCAGCCGACTCGGTTTCACCTTGAAGCTTCATTCCGATACGGAATGTGCCCTTCTCTGGATAAACAATTGTTCCAAGCGATACATTCGGTATATCAGGCTCAAACTCCGTGCCTTTAAATACGTCGCTTTGTCCATAATATACTTTTTTCATCGTGCTTGTTTGGTCAGCCAAAATCGTCTTATCGATCTCTTCCAAGCCGACTACAACCGATACTTGACCCTCGCCAAGGCCATGCTGAATTTCATCAGACACATAGTTTTTTTTGCCGCGCGAGAAGAAGAAGCCGCCTGTCTTTCCGATAGACTCCAGCGCTACTTCCATTGTACCCGTTGAAATCTCATCATACAAATGCTGAGGCCGCGGAATACCAAGCTTGAAATCAAATTCATTGCGTTCGGGATGATACTGTACATCAAGAGATGGCTTCTCATCATATTCCAGATCATGCGTCTCCGCGCTCGCATAAAACTTATGAAGCGATGAGGATTGCGACGTTTGCGTTAAACGCTGCAGCAGCGCGGTGCTCTCGATATATTCATCAAAAGGTACACGATCCACCTTCTCAATCATGTAGGTCGGTCCCATTTGGAGCAAGCTGATTTTGGCTAGGCAAATGCTTTGATCAGCAGAACCCTCTACTGCCTGCTCTAAGCTGCGTTCATGCCAATCCTTCAATATACGATTCGCTACAGGCTCGTCCAGCACCTCAATGATCTGCTTCGCATTCGTATCCAGTGGAATAGCCGAGTCGCCAATGGTTAACTTCGCAGCATGATTAGGCACAGTAAGCTGTGCTTTGACGCCAGCAGTCTGCGGCGCTTTCAAATGAAAGCTAACGGAGTACTCCGTTTCCTGCGCATCGCCCGGCTCAACAAACATAACGGTATTCCCATCATGGCCAACAGAGGTAAAGCCCATCGCTTCATAATCATATTGGAAAGCAATTCGCGGCGTTTGCAGAGTCTTCTCAACCACCAGCTTAACCTCAACAACCTCGCCGACATTCACATACTTTGGCATACGCTGCGTAATCCGTACATTCGCATCTTCATAAATCGTAGCTACATTTTCAAGCAATCTAACGAATTCAAATGAGGACGGTGCAGGCGCTTCTTCATTAATGAATAAACGATAGGATTCAAGCACACGGTTGTATTCGCTCACTTCATCGTTGCGAATTGCTGAATTGCCTACCGAGTGAACGGGCTCCTTGCCTTTCTCATCATAAGCGACGCACAAGTATACGTTTTTCTTATATTCATTGTTTGTAAAGCCCTCGATCATCGAAAGCTTTAACGTTACAGGTGAAGGAATAACGAGTTCTCGTCCGATATAATCGATTGCTACGCCCATTTCGACCGAAATTGTTTTGTCATCTACCGCTACAACCTGCATGCCGGACAACACGCCGCTGCCATAGAGCAGACGGTTCAACAGCCTTCTCTTATCATTAAAATATTTTTGCTCCGACTCGAAATCGCGTACCGTCAACAGCTTCCCGTAAAAATAACGATTTCTCTCAAATGGATACAGCCTCGATTTTTTCACTTGTACCGCTCCTTCGCGTAATTATACTATTCCAGCTCTGAATCCATTTCTAAACGGGTATGGATATCCATGCGCTTCTCCATGCCAACGTCAACGATCAGCGTATCATTTGGCATCGAACGATCAGGGTTCAGCTTGAGCAGTGAAGGCTCAGTCAGCACCGTATTTATGCCTAAGTACGTATGTAAATCCAAATACATCCAAGGCTGCAGCAGCACCAGCTTCGCTTCCGTATAGGCTGGCTTTTGCTCATCCAGCAGCTGTTCGATAACGACTCGCTGCTTCTCAGTTGGCGCTTGTTCCGGCCGCAGCAGCACGGTAAACGTATAGGGATCATCACTATAAAGCTGGTCTGTCAGATGCCGCAGCTCTCCGTTGTCACGCATCGCCTTTGTTTGAAAATATTCCACGATCAGCGGTGCAATGCCCGTATAAATCTCGATCGTTTTCATTAAGCCTTGACGCGTGCCCCGGTAACGATAAAGCTCCGGTGCGGCCTGAATGAACGCCTGCACCTGCTCATCCGTCCAATAATCATCCGTTTCTAGGCCAACCCAAGTCGCCAGCCAGCGTAAATGCTCGCCCGTTGCCCGTTCAGGATCGATGTATTCCGATAAATCCTCAATTTCTTCCTCAATCTCGGAAAACAACGTGCCGAATAATGATAAATAACGCTCAAGAAAATCACGGCTTGCCGGGTCCTCTTGATAGACAGCAGGCAAATAATTTAAATAAGTGTCTCTCGGAAAATAAATTCGCATGGACTCCAATAGCGGCGTATACCGCTCCGAAGCGATCCATTCGATTTTTAGCCACAAGTAACGTCCTTTTGCTCCAAAAAACAATGCATCGCTCGGATTAATAACCGGCGCTGACCAAAATTCGGCTAGTGCATTCAGCTTTTCGCGGTAGGGGATCGTCGCATCAGCTAGCCAATCGTCTACTTTTCGATAGCTTCCGGCGATAATGCAGCTATCGTCATTTTGACTGAAATAGGATATATGAATCTGTGTGCCATCTGGAATAAAAGAGTTAAGCGCCATCTTGTGCCAGACGGTTTCGGCTTCTGCGCTATCGAACGCCCGTGAAAGCCAGACCCCTTCAGGAACACCCGTTTCCTCCATCAACAGCGTCTGCGGCTGTAAGTTCAAGATCGTAATTGTTCCGTCTTCGCTGTTCAAAATGTACATGCGATCCTTCTCATCAATCAACAGCTGATCCGCTTTGCCACGGAAACCTGTAATGCGTCCAACTGTCTCGCCTGCAGCATTCAACTGGACGATAAAGCGGTCATCCTCGCTCACTTGATCCATTTGCCTCGTGTCGCCAATATAAATCATGCCGCTGCTGTCAGCACATAGTCCTGCATAAGGAAGAGCAGGGAGTTCACGTTTCGCACTCAATGTTCCGGTAGGCCCGAATGAAAATAGCTTTGCGTATAACGTATCAAATATATAAAGCTCACCCGATGCCGCAACGGTCATAAAGTAAGTTCGGTTCAAATGCCTCAGCTTCGCTCGTACATGCTGTGTAAAGCTTGGATCACTCCATACACTGACGATCGCGCCGCCTAACGTAAACTGGATGATACCCATCTTAGCGCCTTCTGCTAATGCCGGCTCATCGCCTCCCGTGTCCAGTTCAAGCGGTGTCAGCACGTACACATACCGGTTATCCGCTGCTATCGCAAGCGGATGCAGCAGAACTCCATCTGCTTCATTGCCTCCGCGCGACCAGAGCGTTTGTCCATTGCCGGTATGATAAGCAGCGACTGTCCTCTCACCCATGCGATCTGCGGCAATTAAAAGCTCGCCGGAGGCAGCAAGTCTAGCATGGGAGCTGAACAGACCATGCCCTTGTGTAAACAAGCGCTTATGATCAGCATTAYGGCGGTCGTAAATCCACAGATCCGCGCGCTCATCCAGCAAAAACATATGCTCATGCTGCGAAACAGCCAGCTCTTGAATGGCAGCTGTACCTGCGAGGTCACTCAGCTGAATCGTTCCCGCTATTCCGTATTTGTTATCGCGGCGAACGCCGAAGCCTGCTAAATGAAAATCAAGATTATACCCGGTGCCGTGCAGCCAATCCTGCTCGCGGTTAATCGAGAAAAACTGGTCTTTTCCGTTCATGCTGTACCTCCTTTGCAGCCGATTGCCACGATGCTATAGATGGGTGCGACTAATGAGCTCAATTTCATGCTGACCCGAGAAAACAAGTCCCTGCGGCGGAAGAATGATGTCTCCTCCTGCACTTTTTCTAACATGCGCACCTTCCGCATCAATCCACAAATCCTGCACGTATACTACGCCGCTCGCCTTGCTTAGCGCATTATAAATGTCACCCTTATAGACAGACCGGCCAAATTTCCAGCCTTTGGTTCCATGCTCACCATCAAGCGGTCTTAGCAGCTTTTTCAATTGCTCTACTAAACGTTGTCCTTCATCTACGAATTGAGGCTCGACAACAACAACGGCATTGACGGTTACTTTAATGTAAATGGGGGGAATGACATGTACTTCTGTCGTTATTAATCTTCTTGTATCCAAATGACGTTTTACAGTTTGCAGAAAACCGGCGCTGGGCGTTGGTGTTTCGCTTAAGCCGTATGGTACGACTACAACAGAAACTTGACCATTTGCCCTCTCTCTCGGATAATCATCAAGTCCCGGCTTATAGAGAGGAATTGCATGCACTCTAGCTACGGCAGCGCCTGGTGTTGCTAAAGCCAACGTTTCGTAATCCTCATTGGTGACGGCACGGAATGTATGCTTCAGCTCTGACTGCGCCCGCTGCAGCGTTACCTGCAGCGTTTCCGCTTCCGAGCCTCCAGCTGCAAAACTTGGATTATTCACTTCGATTTGCAATGCTTTATGTGCTTCGTTCACCCACTCAGATATGAGATAAGGCTTAACGTTTCCACGATCACCACCGCCTAATTCGCAACCGGTTAGAACAATATTGGTGTCCATACTGACTGGCGGAATAGCTCCTTTTTCGCCATTGCCGAAGTAAATGAGTCTTTTGACGGGATCATAAATATAATGACGATCACCTGGCTTAGAGCGGTCAAACTCATCTACCCGCTTCCAATCCTGCCATTTGAAATGGCCATCCGGTTCTTGTTCACCTACCTGCAGCTTTAGTGCCTCGCGTTTCTTGCAGGATAGATTGTACAGCTCAAAGCTTTGGCTTGGCAGCCCATTGCTTCGTCCAATGAATCGGTAAAGATCAAATTTAGGTTCACTAGCAATGATACGAACCGTTTGTCCAGGCGGCGGAACAGCTCCGGTAGAGCCATCGCTAAACTGTACTGTGACATGATCCATCGAAGCATGTCTTAAAACGCTATAAAACGCAGGCGGGCGATCAGAGTGAGGCAGCTCCTCAAAGGAAGCAATCTCCTGCCAGTAACGCCATGCGCCATCAGCATCTTGCACTTGAACACGTATTTGTCCAAAAACAGCTAAGTAGGTAGCAATATGTATTTCTTCATGGGGCTCCCCTGATACCGTAAAATCAATCACTTCGCTTAATGTATCCTTCTGCTCAGCTTTGACCGTATGCAGCATTAGCTGACGAATGCGAGGCGGCATTTCATAACCAGACTCCTCAACTGTTGCACATATCCAATATCGCGGCTGCTCGCTTGCAGGATGCACAGTTACCGTACGCATCGGCGCCCTTAGGCAAAATGATATTTTACCGCTAAGCGTCAAATGGAGCGTCTCATCCTCTAGCACTTCAACGGGCATCCACCCTGCTGTCCCTGCTGCTTCATCCCAGCAATAAGCTTTCCACGAGAGCCTTGCAGATGGAGAAATGGCTTCGCGATTGATTACCAGATGCTGCACCTCGTCATTGCCAACGCCTTTATCCGCTTCCAAAAGATTGATGTTTATCGTGGCCTGTTCCTGTGGGCTCAGCTCACGATCGAAGGAAAGATAAAGCTTCGAGGCTGTCCTTGCATCCTTCCCGAACGCATAAAAGGCAACATTGGCATGATCATTTGTAGCTGTGACGTCATTGGCTTCCCGTTCCGTTCGTGTAACGATTCTATCCAGCGCAAGCGGCACAAGGGAAATGGAAGCTTCCGTCTCAAACATCTGATCCTCAGCCATCAGCTTCGTCCCGCGAGGCAGCGTCACCGGAGCTTTAATATTTGAGAACTGTACGGTAGCTCTCGCCGAACTTGCGTCTGCAGGCTGAATACCAAGCAGATCAAGAAACCTGCGCCTATTCTTGTCCGGGACACGGCCAATGAAATATCGCTGCATCTCTGTCAGCCAAGCGAATAGCTCAATAAACGTAATGCCCGGGTCATGCGCATTCTCATCCGTCCATTCCGGAACCCGCTTCGGGATGAGCCTTCTTGCTTGTTGAACGATTTCCGCATACGTGCGGTCGTCTAGCGGCAGCCTCGGCAGCATTTGATCTCTCCTTCCTTTTCTTTTTTTGATCGTACTACCTCATTCGGAACTCTTATTTCGGTCCAGGGAAAGCCGTTATGTTATGGCTGCCATTAACGACAATGCCATGAATAACCTCATTCATCCGGCCGGGATCCCATTCGGTACGATTTCCATTTTCTATTTTGACAATATGTAAATAAAGACGTTCGATATATAAAAGCGAGTGGACAGCATGCAAAAGGGAGTGAAGCACAGATACATGCAGCGTTTCTCCAATATTCCAGCCGTTGCCGTCAACATTTCCTGTTACCGAATGTAAGAACGCATTCAGCTTGGCTGTACAAGCCATCTCTAGCGGAAGCAGATCATCCACGGACTGGGATGCCACCGTTGCATGCACGGACACTTCCAAATAAGCCGGCTCGATGACCCTTATGGCACCGCCCAAGGAAACCAGACTGGATGCTGTCAGCATGAGCTCACGCTCCACTGCTTTGCGCAGCTCTGGAAACTGCGCAGCGCTTTCCAAGCCGCCCGCTGGGAATGCAACCACAACCATGGAGCCAGGTGAGCGCTCCAGCCTTGCATTTCGATTGCTTAAGCATTTCACCTTTGCGATCTGCGGATATGCCTCTCTAGCAATCCATTCTACGTCGCTTGCGGTAACTGCCCGTCCGCGGTGCTTAAGCCGCTGCGGTCCCCTTACGAGCACTTGCTCTACCCGTTCCGCATCACCGCCGCCAATTGAAGGAGCCGGATTGCTGATGCTGCTGACGAATGCAAATGGAAGCACCATTCCCGTTATTTGCCCGGCATCGACATGCCCGTTTGCGCCCGCGGTAGTTTTAAAGCGAACGCGCACCGTTTCCGCCGTATCAGAGGAAGGAAGCTTCCCGCGTATGCCATCTCCGAATTGCAGCATTCCGCCTGCGTGGTCCGGTGAATAATGACGGTCAATTGGGCCAGACTCTGCAAGCGAAACGACCGGCTGCCATCTCACCCAGAAGCGTTGGTCATTACCGTCACCGTCTCTTTGCAGCATATAATATTCAGGCTCGGAGTCAGACCATTTCACACGATCCATTGGCGTGAAATGTGCGAGCTCATCTACCCACACCTCTTCTTCAATGAATGCCGTAGGCGCTAGCTGTACAAAGCCATCCGCAGGAATCGTAAGCTCCTTCTCCTGACTAACCTGCTGCCTGACCGAAACAGCATTCAGATGCATGCTTGAGGCTACAGGATTGCCCGGAAAGGAATTTCCGAGCGAGCCATCAAGGTTGACCGCGCGTATCCAATAACGCTCATGCCCGAACAAGCGAGCCGGCGCCATCGTAGATGGACCTACAAATTGCAGCTCTCCGCTTATCGTAAATGCCTCAGTGTTGTCCACCACCTTCAGCGGCTGCCAAAGGTAGCGGCCTGCTTCCAAGCAAAGCGCTTCCCACTCCACCCACGGCGGTTGATTGCTGGCTGTAAACCTGCGTTCCAGTTCAATATGCAGGCGAATGGGACCTTTTAACGGTGCAGCACTAAAGGAAACATACATCGCAGGATGTCTTGCTGGAATTTGCTCAAACAGCTTAAAGGACTGGCCGCCATGTTGTGCAGAAGGCGTTCGATCACGATTGTCAATATTGCTTCTTGTATAGACATGCTCTGGCATAAATAAGCTTTGCGAGGCATGAGCATAAGACAGAACAGGTTGTGCGAGCCAAGGGGACATATATTCCACGACAGGCGCGATAATGGGATCAGTCTGCAGCACACGTGCCCGAATCCAATAATCAGACGTACCATTTACGAACGTTTCCGCCATATCGTCTGGACAGTTGAACGTCAAAGTAAAGCTTCGTTCACTCTGCTCCGGCAGCTCGGCAAACAATGTTCCGAATTGCTCGCTGCCGGGCAGCCTGCCCCAATTGCTGCCATCCCAATACTCCCATTGAACACTTCTGATGCATACGCGCGGCGGATCCTTCTCGTCAAAATCAGAGGTCCGCATGACCATTTTCCACTTTACTTCGGGATCCTGCGCCATTCTGAGCCTACTCGGAATCGCCCTCGCAGAGAAGGTCAGCTTGATTTTGCTTTGACGCTTGCTAAACGCCTCTTCACACGATAAATAAAAAACGGAATAAGGAACAAAATGTTCTCCAAACGGGTAAAACCCATCCTTCAAGAGCTCCGTATCATTAAAATATAATGCGCCTGGCTCAATGCCAACATTGTCGCCTGCCGCATCATGCGCAGCACGAAGCCTTATTTTATCCATCTCCAAATGCTTGTTAAGCAGAGGAGAGGCAGCGCCTTGCAGCTGTTTCACGGTACACCTGATCCAGCGGCCAGTTATTCCTTCATGCTCAGTGAGCTCCAGCTTTCCAGCTCGCTGTTTATATAATACGACCATGCTGCCTGCAGCCGTTGCGGAATCAAATTTCACCCATTCCCCGTTGCATGGATACGTCCATTCCACCCACTCTGATGCGAGCGAGGCAGCAAGCTCCGGCTCAGAGTAACGTTTTTCGGTGTGGTGAACATTTATGTAAAATCGGCTTGGCCGATCTACTAGAAAGATATCGTCATGCCGAATATAAAGCGTATGCTCCTGCTCATTTGGCATAGAGCTGGTATCGAACAAGCTGATTGGGTCAGCTAGGCCGCTCTTCAATCGATCTCCATAGTCCAGTGCTGCAGTAGCAATATGATCCTTTTGTGGATTTACACTAATCCACTCCATCAGCTTCGCTGGTGTAGCGAGCAGCACCTTCTCCGTCTCAAATACGAGCGGCTCGCCGCCGTCAGGATGAGGGGCTGTCAATGCAATGCCTGCCGGTAAATAAACAGGGTCGACCGTTCCTTCACTCAGCTGAAACACAACGGTCGCCCGGGCTGGACGAGGCGGCTGCAGCTTGACTTCGATAAGATCGAGGAAAGCAAGGAAATGATTGAGCGGCGCTTGATTAAGCCGATTAACCGTGTCCTCCAGCATCTCAGCGGTCAAATAGGCAAGTCCCGTCCCCGCATCAGGCTCCTCCTGCGAGAAGCGCCACTCCGGCGTATAATGAGGTGCCATCTCCTTTAACTGAGCCATAAAAGAGGATAAGTTATTATGATTGATTTTTGGCGGACGGTTGTCACCGCCATTTCTTCCCCCGTGCTTCATCACGTTGCTCGCTCCCGTTATTTGCTTCCTTCCTCTAAATAGAAAGGAAACACCTGATTAAAAAGATTGTTTGTGGATCTTACCGCATAGGAGACGCTCATTAGCACACGGCCGTTATTTTGCCGATCAGGCTTCACCTCTACCTCTACGTCCTTTACTCTCGGCTCCCAAATTCGAATGGCTTCCTGCACATCACTGGCAATGAGTCTAAGCGATGTCTCATCCGTTGTGCCAAATACAAAATCCCGCAAGCCGCAGCCAAAATCAGGACGCATTAATCGCTCGCCCTTCGACGTTCGAATAATAATTCGGATAGACTCTTCAATGTCATCCTCGCCTTCCGCCATGCGAATACGGCCGGTTGTTGCGTCTACCTGAACGGGAAATTTCCAACCTTTCCCCAAAAAAGATGCCGACATCTGCTGCAGCCTCCCTCAGCCATCAATTGATCTTAACCATTGCGCCCTTCAGCGACAAAATGCCGTTAGCCTTTACCTCAAGCATGCCATTGGATTGAAGCGTGAGCGCTGCATCCGCCTCCACCTTCACCTGAGCGCCTTTTACGGTAACCGATTTTGAGCCCGTCACTTTTACATCGCCTTGCGCGCTCATCTCAATCGTAGACGCTGAACCACATTGGATGGTAACCTTCTTTCCCATCTCATCCAGCTTGATCGATTGCTGCTTATCTTGCGTTTCAACCGTAACCGTTTTATCCTTATCAGCAAACGTAATATGATGGCCTTTTGACGTTTTTATCGTAACCGTGCCTGCGCTGCTCGTATCATCAAACGTAATCTCATGCCCGGTTTTCGTCTTGATTTTGCGAATATCGTTTTTGTCGTTCGGCGCAGGCGGCTTTTGTTTCTTGCTCCACAAAGAGCCAATGACGATCGGCTGATCCAGCCGACCCATYAAGAAGGCGACAAGCACCTCATCATTCACCTCCGGCRAAAAGAGAGAGCCCATGTCGTTCCCGCCCATTAAAGTCGCAACGCGCACCCAATCGGTCTGGAGCTCGCCTTCGCGCAGTGGGAACTTCACCTTTACGCGGCCAAGCTTATCCGGGTCCTTGTTGTCGGTAACGATTGCATTCCACACTCCGGACAGCTGCTCGGATTGCATGGAGCGCTGATGCTGGTCAAAAAAACCGGGATACATCGTGCTCATATCGCATTCCCCTCCGTCTCAAAATAAATCATGTAGCCATCCGTTGCGTCGAGTCGATGCGTAACCTTTGTCAACCGCAGCAGTTGATTCAGCTTGTCGCTGCCGAGACCCTCAATCTTGATTAATTCACCTGGCTTCAGCTCTGGAAAACCAATCGAAGTTCCATGACCGCTCACAAGCTCGCGGGAAATACGATCCAGCATCGCCTTCGCAAGCGATTGCGCCTCGTCCTGCGATGCTGCCTGCGTATATACGACCTCCATCTTTTGATTAGAGAGCATGCTTGCTACACTTGGGCCGCTTTTGGTGTTCGTACCAATAATGGTAACCGAGCTGGCAACGGATTCTATCGCTTGCATCTTATCGACGTCATAGCCGCGAACTTTGACTTGTGAAGTCTGGCTGGAAGCATCCACCGTCAGTGTGAACTGAACAAGGTTTTTTCCATATTTCAGCGTAATAAGCGGCGCTCCTGATGTTTTCGGTTTTTTGAAAATAAGCTTGGATGCTTCTACATAGAAATGCCTGTCGTTATCCAACGCAAGCGAGCGGACAAAATGATAATCGCTTACCCCGATTTGCTCAATCGTTTTTTTGGTAACGCCCGTATCGTCCAAATCGACAGACAAACCATAATTTCCGGCAATTTGCCGAACAACGTCGCTGTCCTTCATTTGGTTCCACACCTTAGAGTGTGACGTCTTCATCATGAGAAAAGAGCGGTCCATCGCCGTTACGACAATGCTTGGGCTGCCGTTTGAAGGATAATCAATGGTATAACCTGTCATGATTCCATCAAATACAAGCGATTTTTTATCTGCGTAACCAAGCTTGATTTGCACCTTCTTGCCTACCGCAATCGTTGTGCCTACCCATTGCATGCGGGATTCGCTCCATATATAGCCATTAGAAATCGAAAATCTGGCGATATCCGCCTGTGCATCCGTCGTTTGCTCGACATCAACCCATTCTACGGCCATGTTCGAAAGCTTGATCAATTGACCCTCTATTAAAATATCAACCTCAGGTGCGCTAAAATCACCATATTTGGATTCCAAATCCTCAAAGGAGTTTGCAGCCACGTTTTCACTCCAATCTCGGAATCGTCAAGCTTCTTCCGGATAACAGCATACGGGGGTTATCAATCCCATTCGCTTCGGCGATATGGCGCCATGCTCCCGGGTCCTCGTATTCCTCAGCCGCTATTGACCACAGCTGATCCCCTTGCTTGACCGTCTTTTGCTTCGTACGGTCGGCAGATTGACGCGGAATTTCTTGGTATTGTTCCTTCATCGTTTGCGAGCTCAGCATATCGACCGTTAAGGATGCCCTAACCGGGACGCCGGTTTCCAGAAACATCGTGTATTTCTGCGTAATGCTCGTAATGACTCCTTTAAAATCAAGCGAGCCCCAAATGAATTTACAGGTCGGCGGCGTATGCAAATCCGAGTCAACATCGAGAATGCCCACGATTTTGGAAGTATAGGTACGAACGTCAATGCCCGCTTCATACGTATCAAAAAACAAATTCAGCTTCAATGTTGTCCGCTCACCGCTCGTAAATTGGGAGAGCGGGGTTTGCAGCCCCGCAATCTCCTTCTCCGCATATTGATTTCCGGATTCCATCTCATAATCAGTCGGGTTAAAAAGCACATCTACCTTCTCGGTTTCTTTCGCTCGAAAGATCCAAAACTGCGCCTTGCTTAATGCCATTCGATGTCCCCTCCAAATCTGTTCATTCTAGAAGCCTCTTCTTCGCTGCTCCAGCTTCATCTTTCGCTCCAACGCCTTATATACTTGATCCGCAATAGCTTCTGGATGCAGCTGCGGCATTTTCATAATCATCTTCTGCAGCTGCACAGGGTCCAGCTCGCGAGGCGCTTCCACCTTCACCTGACGCGGCGGCTCCTGTGCAGCGGGCCCACTTGGTTTATGATGCGAAAGTGTTGGCATCTCGCCTCGTTCAACAAATGAAGCTGCACTCGTCTCTACTCCGCTAGGTGCAGCTTGGCCAGCTGTATTACGATGACGGGCAGCTGCTGTATAACTAAGCCTTACTTGATCGCCAATTGTACCGCTAGATTGAACGGAACTAGGCTCAATGCCGGCTTTTACAACCGATGTTAGTCCGCTAAGCATCGGCTTGTTTTCTATGGATGCTTTTGCAGCAGGATTGGCGAGGCCAGACTGTCTTTGTATCGTTCGGAATGGAGTCACTCCTGCTCTGGATCCGATATTCAAGAAAGATGACATTACCGTTTGAAGATGTACAGGATTGGTTTGTGCGCTGCGGTTATTTCTCTCGCCAATAGGGAGAGCAGGAGCTGCCAGCTTCATGTCTCCTGATTCTGTCTGCTTGTGCACGCTTAGTGTTGGATACGCGCGCATGGATGCGGAAGCTTTCGCTGATTCCGATGCTTCGGCTGACATTTCAAAGCGGTTAGACAATGGTTGCGATGCTTTACTCGCCACATCATTTAATGATTCAGCGCCATATGTTTTTTCTATTTCATTTACCGAGGTGCTGCTATTTTTACGGACTTGCCGCTGAACTAGTCTTGATTCGATCGGCTTTTGTTTCGCTTCCGCGCTAGCGCTTGGCTTTGTGTTTGGAGAAGCCTGCTGCTCCGCTAGCCTTCGCACTAATGAAGTGGATGCTTGCCTAATATTATTGTTTTCAACCCCATTTGCTGAGGTTTTAATCGCTTCAGATGGGAGCCATTCAGCAGCAAAACGATGAACCGTTCTTCCAACTAAAGGAGAAGCTGAATCTACTTTTGCTCCAGCATTAGCATAAGGAAAAGGACTAGGCATTGTTGTCCCTTTTCTTTTCCCTTGTATTGCATTCTGAAGTGTAGCGCTGATGCTCGCTTCATGATTTGCCGCTGTCATTCGCCGCTTATGCGACAGTGATGCTCCGTTTTTCAATAAAGTCTTCTTATTATTCGCAGCTCTCGCAATTAATTGTCCGCGAACGGTAACAGATGCCAAGCCCGTATTTAAACCAGCCTCTTTGCTTGGCTTCAATTCTGCCATTTTAGACAAATTCTCGGCTCTCGCACTCGCGTCTGTTCGACTGGCACTAGCAGAAGCGCCTTGAATGAAATTCGCATCATGAGAAAAGGTTTGCGATTCTGGTACGATTGTTCGTTTATGTAAAATAGCACGGCGGCTTTGAGCACGTATAATCCCTTCCGGATTATGATCCGTTGCAGCTTTATGCTTATAGTTGAGCTGAGTTGGCGGCTTCTTCAGGGCGGTAGCTTCGGATGCCTTGCTTGCATCCTGCCTTAGCACTGGCTCTGCGCTCTGCGCATGCTGTCTCTGTTCAAAACGTCGCAAAACCATCTGGGCAGGCCTCGAAGCCATATTCCGATTCCTTATTCTTGCTGCTTCTGCAAGAGCATTTGATAATGTCCTTGACGGTATAAACCGTTGAGATCCATCAGCTGATATCCCTGCTTGTACTGCATTTGCTTTATGGATTGAAGTAGCAGCACTGCTAGGTTTTGTTTCATTTCGCTTCCGGCTGCTTACATTCGATGAGATACCAGCTGGATTAGCTTTTATCTCTTTTTTATGGGAAGGCACGACTGGATTAATCATGCTGCTATTATTCAGATTTACAGTTGAATCATTATCTACCTCTCGTGGCTGATCCGACTGTGAACGATTCGCTCGATGAATGAGACGTTTGGCAGCAATCGCTGATTTACTGCTCCGTTCAGTTAATTCGTTCAAAAGCTGCGGCTTGCGCTGCAATACTAGTAGCTGAAGCCTATTTCGATTAACATCTGTTATCTTGCTAGCGGTTACCTTGATACTTGATTGGATAGCGGCAGCTTCTGTTTCTGCATCTGGCATTGCCAAACGATTCAGTTGATTCGTTTTTTTCGCGGAGACATTTGATTGTACATCCGCATCCTTGCCATTTGGTGCTGCTTCTTGCGACATCTCCGTTTGCTCGGAGATATGTTTTTGATGATTACGATGCTTTAGCTCTAGCTGTTTTTTTCCTTTTGCACGATCTTCTTGCGGTAACACATCATCATCCTGTCTACTCGAGAGCGTACGGAACATGTGTGTCGCTGTCTCTAGCTGCTCCAGCTTCACCGCTTCGGCTCTCTTCCCAGCCTCGCTTAGAACCTTGCCCGCAGCGGCGCTTCTCTTCTCCGCCTCCCGCTGCTCCAGCTTCACTGCTTCGGCTCTCTTCCAAGCCTCGCTTAGAACCTTGCCCGCAGCGGCGCTTCTCTTATCCGCCTCCCGCTGCTCCAGCTTCACCGCTTCGGCTCTCTTCCCAGCCTCGCTTAGAACCTTGCCCGCAGCGGCGCTCTGCTTACCCGCCTCCCGCTGCTCCAGCTTCACCGCTTCGGCTCTCTTCCCTGCCTCGCTTAGAACCTTGCCCGCAGCGGCGCTCTGCTTACCCGCCTCCCTCTGCTCCAGCTTCACCGCTTCGGCTCTCTTCCCAGCCTCGCTCATAACCTTACCCGCAGCGGCGCTTCTCTTCTCCGCTTCCCGCTGCTCCAGCTTCACCGCTTCGGCTCTCTTCCCAGCCACGCTCATAACCTTACCCGCAGCGGCGCTCTGCTTACCCGCTTCCCGCTGCTCCTGTGAAACGACTGCTCTGCGCGCATTCGTAAGCTGCAAAGGCGCCTTGCTCAATGATGCGCCAGAATCGTTAGCCTGCTTGAGATTAGACTTAAGCTGAGCTCGATCCTTCGCAAGCGGCTTATTAAGGTTATCCAGCTTGCGAAGCGATTGAATGACAATACCGGGTTGAAGCTTGGCTTGCAGCCATTTATAGTAATCCGCCTGCTGCTCTGCCTTCAATGGTTGAGTAGGCAGCTGCGAAACATGCGGTATTATTCGTTTGGAATGGTCATGCTTGACTCTGTTCGTTATTATACTGCTGTTAACAATCTCATCTACCTGCTTCGTAATGCCTATTTTGTGGAGTGCTCGATCACTCGTTTCTTTCCCTTGAACAGGCTGTGCTATTGCTATTTCTCTTATCGTTCTTAGTTCCTTGATAATATGTGTCACATCTCTGAATACGATCGTTTCACGCTCTACCGTTACTCGCTCGCGCATCATGATGCGCTCAGGCTTGCGATCTGGACTAGGCGGCGTTTTTTTATTGCTGCCGCTATTTGGTGCTGCTGCTTTAGGTGCTACGACTTGCACATGCAGCGTTTGCTGAGTAATGGTCGGTTCATTTTTGATCACATGCGACATAGCAACCCGCTCAAATGTTTTGCGTCCTGTGCCTGTCTTATATTTATTCAAGATGCCTCCGGCAAACGGCTGAACCGACGTTGATTGCTTTGTCGCAGCTTTGCCCATACGGTCCAAAATTCGTTTCATACCGGTGCATCCTCCTATTCCCGTTCAACTTGCAATTTATGATTCATTAACGTTTAACTACATGCACAACCCTACTTCTGAAAATCACCATATAAACCGCTATGAATAATTTCTATCGTTTCAACCGCAATGTCACTCGTGCTCGCATTCAGATGCGGCCCGRTCCACCTCACCGGATAAGCATCAAAGAAGCTCCAGCGTCCAAATTCTGTTCCGTCAGCAGATTGCAGCACAATCGCACCTGTTTTGCGGTCAATCGTTCCATCTATTGTGCTTTCGTACCAGCTCCAAAGAGCAGGCGATTTGGTCATACCCTTGCGCAGCACGAGATTTGGGAACCGAACGCCCATCGGCAGCTTATGAACATAACCATTCACTCCGCCTTCACGGTATTCCTCAATTTCTGTTTCTGCCTCAAGTCCCGAAACCTCAGAGAACCCAGCAACAAAAATGTCATCGAGCTCCACCCAAAACTTGAATGTGGTAGCTACATCGTGAAAGCGACCTTTCTCTTGCCCCTTCATGACTGCCATAGCGCCGCATCACCTCTTTCCAAAAACGTCAAAAATGTTTTTCTTACCGCTATCTGATTCATCGTTCATCTTGCGATTAATTTTGGAAATTTCATCGCACCAGCGCCTGCGTTCTGCATGCTCCATGCTCATAATTTCGTCATGAGACCAATGAAAATAATACGCGACGAAGCCTACCTCCTCGTACAGCCGGTCAACCGGATAACCTAAGAGAGAGCTTCCGTTAAGGACAAAAAATCGACAGCCACCTCGAACTCGTGGTCACATTTCGGACAAGCGGTAAGCACCTTAGGCGCCTCTAAGTCATTAATCTGACGATATAGATTTTGCAAATAAGCAAGATCTGCCGTAAACAGCTTCTCAATCAGCTTCGTATCAATATGCCTAACGTCCCCAAGCTTCGTTACCACTCTAGCCATCAAAATAACGGTCAAATAACTAGGATTGGATTGTACGCGCGGGTCCTTCATCGGTAAAATTTCATCAGCTGCCGTAGCAAGCCGCATAACACCCCGGCGGTGGAGATTGCCTTGATCATCCACGTAGCCGCGAGGCAATTCAAATTCATATTCCGTTTGAAACGCCATCCGGTCATCACTCCAATATGTAAAATAGAATCAATTTCTAGAAAAGCGGAAAACAAGAGAGGAGCAAACGATTTCTCGCCTGCTGACCTCCCTTGTTCGCCATAAACCAGCTTTAATTACTCATTTCTATGCGGTGCGAGTTAAACCCTCATGAGCGAATTCAATCAGCTCTAGCGCAATATCATTGCCGGTACCATTGAAGGTAGGCGCAGTATATTTAACAGGCCAAGCTTCGATAACCTGCCAAGTAGCCACGTCTTCGCCTTCTTCGTCAAGCGCGATGATCGTAATCGTTTTGCGCTCAATCGTTCCTTCGGCGCATTCTTGAAGCCAATCATACAGCTCCATCGATTCAGTCGTGCCCCATTTCAGTGAAATGTTGCCGTACTTGATTAAGCCTGGAAGCTTGCGAGGTGTAATAACCTCGTTGCCCTCGCGGTATTCGACCACATCAAAGGTTGCCTCAAAACCGGAAACCTCGCTAAATCCTGCTTGCTCAAGACCTTCTACTTCTACACGAAATCTAAAATTGCGATATGGATCAATACGATCTCCTGGCATGTGGATCCCCTTCCGTTATTCGATATGGAAGCTAATGACTATTCCGAACCTGTTTTTTGCGTGATGCGGAATACGACGAATTCAGCTGGTTTCACCGGCGCTACGCCGATTACACAAATCAATCGTCCATTGTCGATGTCATCCTGTGTCATCGTTGAACGTCCAATTTCAATATAAAATGCTTCAGACGGGCTTGTACCGGACAATGCTCCGTCACGCCATACACGAGTTAAGAATGCGTCAATCGTGCGCTGAACCCGGGCCCATAGCTGCTCGGTATTGGGTTCAAATACAACCCAGCTTGATCCATTCATGATCGAACCTTCGATGAAAATGAATAAGCGGCGTACGTTGATATATTTCCAAAGTGTATTGGATGAACATGTACGAGCGCCCCATACGCGAATGCCTTGGCCTGTAAAAGCACGAATCAAGTTGACGCCTGCTGGGTTAAGAATATCCTGCTCGCCATTGTTGTATTGAACGTCTAGGCCTACTACACCGCGAAGCGTTTCGTTGGCAGGTGCCTTTTGTACGCCGCGTGTCGTGTCAGAACGAGCATATACCCCAGCGATTGTACCAGATGGCGGGATGAAAATATTGCGTTTGTCGAGCGGGTCAAACACTTGCAGCCATGGATTATACAGTGCGCAATAGCTTGAATCGAACAAATCACGATGTGCAAGCACATCCTGTACCTTCGTTACTTCGCGAGGAAGATCAAGAATCGCAAAGCGGCTTCCCAAGCTTTCACAATGAGCAACCAGCGACAGTTGTACGTTAGGATCGGTTACACCTGGAATCGCCATGATGCTGACAACATCGTTGTCGATAAACGACTGGATACCAGTTCTTCTGCCTGGACCAAAGTCTTCGCCGATAAAATCAGCAGCCGACAAGCTTGCAGCAGAACCATCACTGCCGCCCGCAAGCAGAATTTCAAATACGGCAAGCTCAGAACCAGCAATTTGCTCCAGCGGAGCAATGCTCTCTTCCGATGCCTTTAGTACTTGTACGCTTACGATATTCGAGCGGGATACCAGCTTCTCCACATAGTTTGGAGCCTCTGGATTTAGCGATGCTTTCTCGTAGGTTTCCGACTCTGTTCCGTAAAGCACGTTAATCGTAAACTCCGAGGAGCTTAGTACCTTAGTTGGAACTAGAGCCGTATCCACTACATCGCCGCTAAGTGCTTCTGCAAGCTCAATCACTTGATCATGAACAGAAATGATGCGGTTGTACTGCTTCTCTGTACCATTTGTAAAAACAACCACATCCCCAGCATAAAAGCCAGCAGCGTTTTTCACGCGGTAACGATTGCCTTCGCTTGCTTCAAAGATCGGTGTTTTTGCTTTGCTTGCAGGTACAACAACAGCACGAATTTGATTGCCCCAAGCGCCTGGATTTTTGGCGGTAATGGAGAGAACCGCATCCTTCTGAGCTTCGTTAGAGGCTGTTTTGGCATCTGACGGCGCTACCCGGGAAATGAAGCAGCGGGAGCCTCCGTTTGTGAAAAACTGATTAACCGCATGCGCAAGAAAACGGTATGAGCCAAAAGCATTTTCAGATAAATAGGAACCATATACACGTCCAAAATCAGCTGGACTTGTAATAAGCTGCGGTAAACCCTCGACTGGTCCGCGAGCAGCAAGCCCAATAAAGCCCGCTGTGCTCGTACTAACACCTTCCAGTGGTTTGGCGCCGCTCTCGAATTCCTCCACATAGACGCCTGGCGATAAATACTCAGCCATGTGTGATCTCCTCTCTGAATCTATTTATGTATTAGGTAATGGCAGGCATATTTCTCCCGCGTCAACCCCAAGACCAATTGGAATGCGTCAGAATAGTTAATCCTACTGAAGGATTAAAGTCTGCGCTGATACTACTTCACCCGCTTGCGCCGTCAACTCGGTCGCAGCGCTGCCATGTTCATTCATTGCAAACACTTTAATAGGAAAGCTGGTGGGCAGTATGCCGCGGAATGGAAGAATAACGATACCGTTATTTGCACTGCTCGTTTGAACAGCAGGCAATAATAGCGCGCCTCTTCGATAGTTTTCCTTCAATGGCTGCTCGAATCGCAGTACATTGCCGGGCAAAATCTCAGCTACACGCACAAGCTCCTCATTGCCTTGACCGCGAAGCAGCAAGCTCTCGCCTGCAACCGTCTGCCCATGCAACTGCCCCACTGCTGCTGTATCTGCACCAGCAAGCAGCGAATCTTGCATAATTCTACCTCGTGCTGCGACATCCTCGCATATGTAAGCCCAAACCTCAGCATCAGCACAAGGTCTGCTAGCGGCATCACATAACTCAAAGGTGACAGCTGTCGAATCTGCAGGATAAGCATATTTGGGACCAGGCAAAAGCGGTACTGTAATCATTGGGTATAATTTTGAAATAGAAGCGGTTTCAATCTGTTTCCTGTAGGGTATAAATACAGGTGAGGTAACGGAGAGCACATAGCTGCCAGAGGGAAGGTCAAGAAACAGAAAGGTCCCGTCAGGCTTCCGAATGGGTTTCTTATGAATGCCCTCAAGTGAAACGGATAACGCTGAAGGTGCAAGCAGCCTTCTTGTCCATACGTCAACTGGAGATACAACAAGCGAGCAGCGAGTTACCCTCGTTGAACGATGGTGTGACATATTAGCCACCGTCCTTTTCCTCAAGCACGATATGACGCTCGACAACTCGCGAAACCGGCTTCACACGATTCGAATCGAGCATGACTGGGCCTACGCGATAGACGACAGAAAGCTTGTACGGCGTATCGCCGAACTGCCAAAGCTTCAGTAAATCTTCGCCTTCCATGCTGACTAGACTCATCCTTATCGCACCGTTTCCTTCAGCAAGCGTGCCTTCAAGATATGTACCGCTGAGTACGGCGTTATCATAAAAGACCTGCATTGCACGACCTAATATCCGATGCTCGTCCAATGCACGCGTTAATCGATTCGCACTCGAATGCGCTGTCATCAAAAAATAAAAATCAAGCGCCTGCGGCGGGTACTGAAGCACGCCTCCACGATCCACCATGCCCGTCCGGCGAGATTCGCCATTTTCCTTAACGTTGAACAAAAACAAGGAAAGAGCTAGATCGCCTGCATCCCGGGGCGAAGCCATTCCGATCAACTCGGGACGCGGCACAGGGTCAGGCGTAAGATGATCACGTAGCAAGCGCAGCATGCTGGCTTCCAAATCCGCAATAACCGTATATCCACCCATCAGCCTATCACTCCCAAAAAAATCAAAATGGTATTCGATTTCTATTATAGCTTCTCTACTACCAATTGACTACGCAAAATTACTCAATTTATGTCAATTTTCCTGACTCCGCGAACCAAATTCAGTAAAATTACTACATTTTACAACAAATTATTGAGAAAAACTTGCTAGTTATACGGTTCAAACGATTCTTTCACGACAATTTTCCCCATCTTATGGAGCTCTTGGCGTGTCGCACGGACCATATGCCTCATGCTGATTGAAGCTTGCTCCGAGGCAGCCATAAACGCAGCAGACAGGACAATATTTTTAATATGACCGCCTGAAGCATCGATGCGCGCTGCTAGAAATGACAGATCAAGGTCAGGATCAAGCGGCGCATCCTTAGGCAGCAGCGAACGGAAAATTTGCTCCCGATGGGCTGCATCCGGAAATGGAAAGTTAACGATCACCTGCATTCTTCGCAAAAAGGCTTCGTCCATATTTTGCAGTAAATTTGTTGCTAGAATCGAGATACCCTCAAAGCTTTCAATGCGCTGCAGAAGATAGGATGCCTCCATATTCGCGAATCTATCATTAGAATCTTTTACTTCCGTTCGTTTGCCGAACAAGGAGTCTCCTTCATCAAAAAACAGGACAGCGCCGCTGCTTTCCGCTTCAGCGAACAGCTCTCTCAAGTTTTTTTCCGTTTCTCCGATATATTTGCTCACAACGCGTGACAGATCAATACGGTAAAGCTCTAGACCCATCTCTCCCGCAACGACCTCGGCTGCCATCGTTTTGCCCGTGCCAGGAGGCCCAGCAAACAACATGCTTAAGCCTCGACCATAAGGCAGCTTATGACCAAAGCCCCATCGATTAAACACCGTTTCGCTATGCTTATGCCTGCTGCAGGCATCCTTAAGAAGCTCCAGCGGCTCCTCTGGCAATATCAAATCATCCCATCGCCGAACGAGCCGCTGCTTCTCCGCGAGCTCGGACAAACGATGCTGAACCTGTGTTCGCGAGGCATGGGCATAATCATCAAGTGTAGGGAACTCGTGCTTGTTAAGGTAAGCTAGGCGATCTGCTTGTTTGCTCATTCGCTCGATCTGCCCAGCTGTAAAAGCATACTTATCGGCTAAGTGTCTGAGCAGACTACGATCCGCTCTTTCATCGCTGCAGCGCTGCCAGAGCTGCAATCGCACTTCTGCGTTAGGAACATGCACAGTATGGCTCGTTAATGCAGAAAACGCTGGAAGCGGCAGCTGTGAGGCGCGCCTTTCTACACGCGTCAGCCATAACACGACAGGGAGCCTTGATAATTCTATATAGTTAGCAAGCGCCTTGCGAACCCGTTCCTGCTGATGAGGCCAGCCCTCAGATGCGCTTCTTTCTCCCTCCCTCTCATCGAAGCATAAGACAGCTACAGATAAGAGCGATTCACGTACAATATTGTTCAACTGCTCCGCCATCGCATCTTCATCCTTAGCAAGCTTGTCTAGCTTGACAAGCAGCAGCGGCTGCTCCAAAGACTGAGCCAGATGTCTGGCATGCAGCTTTTTGCCGGCGCCCGAAGGTCCGCTTAACTGAATAAACGGTATTTCATACTGCTCATTCTCATCATCTTGAGTGAATGATTTGTCTCCCTTGAAGGATCGTTCCCTTTGCACAATTTGCAGCAGCATGTCTTGAAGCTCGCAATTAAACGCCAGCTCCGGAGCTGACCTCGCCCCATCGTATAAGGTACAAACGTCTTCAATTCTGGAATCCAGCTTTTCAGTATCCAGCAGAAACGAGATAATACGGTCGTCCATGCGCAGCGGCTGCTTCAGCATGCTTCTCTCAGCGGGTACTGCCGCTCTGCCTGATCTCAGCACAAATCTGCCAAGGGTCGAATAACCCGCGAGCAGCGAACGAGCATGATAAAACTCTTCTTTCGAATCTCCTAACAATCGCAGCGCAAGCTCCGCAGTAGGCACCCGCAGCGTAACGTCGTCATTCAAATAGCCAAACCAGCTTTCATAACGTGAATCAAGCTCAGCTGCAAGGCATAACATAACGCAGCGTTTTTCCCATGTCGAAAGACGAAGAGTCCATGACAAATAAGCGAACGGGAGCCTTGCTCCCTCGCTTACGCTGTCATGGATATGATGTGAAAACTGTCGTTCCGCTTCTAAGCGAAAGTGTCTAAACGAAGCTAATGCATCTTCTTCCTGTAAAGACTCGTTTCCTAGAAACGAACGTTCTATATCGATAGCGTTAACGACGAGGCCGCGCATTGACATTGGCGTTTGACCATCGATTTCCTTGCTCTCAAAGTCTGCAAGAAGAACTCGCAGCCCTTGTTCCAGCAAAGCGAGCTCGTCACGTAAATAATCAAATCCTGTTTCATAAAATCGCATGATGGTTCACCCTTATATGAATGCATTACGCTTATCGGCGCATGAGGCAAAGTACCGCAATATCGTCGGATTGTGGAGCTCCGTCCGCGAACATGAACACGTCCATCAGCAGCGCATCGATGATTTCAGCGCTAGAATAACCGGACGTTTGAGATAAGAAATTTTGTAAACGACTAGTGGAATACTGCTCTTGCCGTTCGTTCTCGGCCTCGGTAATACCATCGGTGTAGAGGACAAAACGATCGCCATGCTCAAGCTCGATGGTCTGATTCCGATAAGTGAATTCAGGGAAAGAACCAAGCGGGATGCCTTTGGGGAGCTTAATCGGCAGAACGGAACCGTCCGCTTTGACAATGTAAGGAGTACAATGCCCGCCATCGCTAAGCACAACCTCGCCAGTCGCAATGTTAAGCACGCCGCATATGATCGTTGCGAATAGCTGTGCATTGTCCGTACAAAGCTCATCGTTGACCATTTCCAGCAGCTCGCCTGGCGACAGCTTCGCATTCATTTTCCCTTTAATTAACGAAAGCGTCATCGCCATGAACAGCGCAGCCGGTATTCCTTTATCCGACACGTCACCTAGTGTGAAAAACAGATGCTCCTCGTCTATTTTGAAAAAGTTGTAGAAGTCGCCTCCTACCTCTTTCGCTGACTTCAACAGTGCACAAACGTCAAAAGGTTCATTTGCGGAAGGCATTGTCGTAGGAAGAAAGCTGAGCTGAATGCTGCCGGCAATTTGCAGTTCATTCTCAAGGCGATCCTTGAGTGCCGTTGCCATTTGCAGCTCCCCCACCGACTCCTCAAGCGCTTCATAGAGTCTAGCATTATCCAGTGCCAATGCCAGCGGCCTTGCGAACTGAGTAAGCGTCTCATGATCTGCCCTACTAAATCGAGCTCCGCCGATCTTAGCGGTTGCTTCCAGAACACCCACCTTGCGGCCTCTCGCCATCATCGGCACGCTTACTTTATCACCGACGCTATGATCCATGGTTTTTGTAAGCTCATTATCTTGCGAATCCCAGTCATCGACCAGACCAACCGCTGCCTCTTCTGCGAATATAAGCTGCTTCGCTGCTGCATTTACCGAATTTATTAGCTCCGGCTGATGCAGCGAGGAATGAACCTGCGTGCTTAAATCAAACAGCATTTCCGCACGCCTCAGCTTTGCGGTAAGACGACGATTGCAAACGAATAAATATGCCGCAGCGCCAAGGCCCGCAGCTCCGAATATTAAATAGAGTACTGACAAGACCGTTACCGCCTCTCTAGCTTCAGCTGAACCATCGTTAAGCCCCTGCTCCCAGTTTGACTAGCGCTTCTTCCCGTGTCTTCGCCATATCCAATATCGTTGTAAAACCCGACATTTCAAATACATCATAGACTTGCTCGCCGAGACATGCGCAAACCATCTGTCCTTTAGAGGCTCTAAGCTTCTTAGCCGCCACCAGTATAACGCGCAGTCCCGCACTGCTTATGTATTGCAGATTCGTAAAATCAAAAATAAATTGCTGCTTGCCTTCTGCAAATAGTTTCAAGAACGCTTGCTCCGCTATCGTCGCGTTATTTCCATCCAATCTTCCCTCTAGTGGAATAATCGTAATGCCATTTAACTCCGTTGCCTGAATGTTCATATGTCTGCTTCCTCCCGCTTATCGCCATTGCTATTAAGTACGAAATGCTTGCGCATGCGGAAGCGATTCAAACCGCCCGCATATTCATAATGAATGTCATCCATTAACCTTTTCACAAAAAAAATACCCAAGCCGCCAATCGGACGATCCTCCAGCTCGAGCTCTAATAGTGCTCTAGGATCAGCCTCCTGCAGCGGATTAAAGGGAACGCCCCCGTCTTCTATTTTCACTTCAACGCTGGTTGGAGAAGCTTGAATAATGACGTCAATATAATGCTCTCCCCCAGATGGGAAGCCGTAGTTTACAATGTTAATGACAAGCTCCTCGCATGCTAGAGACAAGTCGAGAACTGCGCGTTCAGACCAGCCCGCCTCGGCACCGATTTGTTCAAGCCCTTCATTCAGACGCTGAAGCTCATCCAGCCGATTGTACAGCTTAATTTCACGATCGATGGGAAATTGCCAATCGTTCGACATTTACTACCCCCCAAATTGAATCTGACCTATCCAAGCAGAAACTAAGCAAGATATGAATCTAGTAGTTCTACGAATCTTGTTGGAATCCTGCTATTTTTGTCGAATAGTTTGAATTGCATCTTCAGCAAAAGTTTTAACGTTCAACAAGCCCCTGCTCAAAGGCGTAAATCGTCAACTGTACGCGATTAGCGAGATGAAGCTTTTGCAAAATATTTTTCAGATGGTTTTTTACCGTATGCTCCGACAAGCACAGCTCGCCTGCAATCTCACGATTGGAAGCGCCTGTTGCCACCCGCTCAAGCACTTCTTTCTCCCGATCGGTAAGCGGAGTCGTAATAATAGACGCATTCTTGTCCAGCGTTTGAGGTTTATTCACAAGATGCTTGGTCTCCTGCGGCTTCATTTTCGAAAATTCCTGCAGCATGCGAAAGGCAAGCTCCTTCGACATCGGTGCTTCATCTAAAGATATCGCTCGCAAATATTCCATCCATGAGGATGGCGCAAGATTTTTGAGCAAATAACCTTGCGCTCCTCGCTTAATCGCTTCGAATAAATTAGTAATGTCATCGGAGACCGTAACCATGACAATTTTTAATGAGGGCATGAGCAGCTTCAGCCGCTGCGTCGCTTCGAGTCCGCCAATGCCAGGCATATTAATGTCCATAAGCACCAAATCGGGCTGCAATTCTTCGATCGCAGCGATTGCCTCCTCGCCGCTTGCCGCTTCCCCTATTACTTCAAATGAGTCATCGCTTAATACTATATCGCGTATGCCTTCCCGGCCGTGGGGATGGTCATCTACTAAAAAAACGCGTACCTTAGCCGTTTTATCCGTCATTTGGCATCACTCCTTCCGATGATTTCGACTTTTGTGCCCTGCGGTTTCGTCTGCTGTACCGTCATCGTCCAGCCCATCGCAGCTGCTCGCTCCTGCATCATTTTGACCCCATACTTGCCTTTGCCGTGAAGCTTCTCCTTCTCAGCCCCTATACCATCATCGAGAATGGAGCAGCGGAAAGTATTTGGCGTCTTATCGGAGCTTCCGACTCCTTCACCTTGAATGACAATTTGTTTTGCTTTCGCATGCTTCTGTACGTTCATAAGAGCCTCGCGCATAATAGCCAGTAATTCGACCTTCTGCTTATAGGACAACAAGCCGTCCTGTACATGCCACTCCACTGTTGTTTGAATGCCGGAGGTCTGTTCCATCTCAACGGTTAAATGGTGGATGCTTTGCATCCATGACATATCGGCTGGTAAAGGCGCATCGTGTAAATTGGCAATAGATTGCCTGACGTCATCATATACATGCCTCACGGTTTTTCTAATCTGATCCGTCGTTTGCTGTGCATCAGAAGCGGACTCCGCCCGCTCCAGCTTGTCCAGCTTAACCGATAGCATAAACAACGATTGTGATATGCCATCATGAAGCTCGCGCGCAAGCTGCTCACGTTCCTCAAGAGCCGCCTTGACAATACGCTCGCGCTGCAGCGTCTCTTGCGTTTGCTCCAGCTTAGCGAATAACGCACGGAGCAGCGTCAGCGAAATAATAAAAACAAAAACAGGCGCGAGCAAATTGCCGAGATCCATCGAAATGAACGGGAGCAGCAGTGCGTGGCGCAAATATTCCCATAGCCCGATAGCGACCGTCGGAATCCATAAAATTAGCCATTTCAGCCATTTATACGACATCTGCTCAGCTCCCTTTCTCCCCATTAGTCATTCCGAAACGGAATCAACTGCTTCGTTACTGCGCCGGTCTGGTCCGTAATGATCAGTTCTGCTTCCCATGCCCCGCGTGTAGGCAGCTCGAACTTATCGGATTCATAATCCGTTTCTAAAAACCCTGGGAAAGCTAAATAATTTTCCCCGCTGGCGCCGCGCACTGGAACGTTGATATCCGCTTTCTTCGGATTGTCCGGCGTACGAAGCAGAAATTGTACAGATGCCGGCGAACCAAGCGTCTTAGGCAGCCAGATTTTTAATTTTACGTCATTTGGACCAGGTCCATTTGGCGTTATGATTACCGTGTAATGGAGCGTTTCACCCATTTTATGATAGGATAACGGCTCTGTATCGGGAACCGGACTTACATAAGTAAAGATGCTTGCAAGAATCAGCACCAAAGCCATCAAAAGTCCATCCAGCTTCAGCAGCTTGCCGCTCGGCAGCTTTTGCTGTTTGGCTCGCCTATGCAGCAGAAATCCAACACAAGCAACAATCAGTACCAATCCTGATTTGGCAAGCAGCATGAACCCCCAGCTTGTATAAAACAAATAGCGCCAGCTTGGCAGAAGAAGTGCCGTCATGCCAATTCCACTTATCGTTAGCAGCACGATTGTCAGCCATGCTACCTTCGTAAATCGCTCGGCGAATCTTCCTGCCTCCTTGCGATCTGTCCGCCACAATAACAATAGCAGCATTAATCCGCCAGCCCACAAAGTAGAGCAGACGATATGTATGAAGTCGAACACAATAGCAAACGTATTGCTTGGGAGTGCATTCACATGCCCATTAAAGCTTTCAACCGCAATAAGCAGCAGAGCCCAAATCATTTTGAATGAATCATGCAATCGCAGAACAGTAAATCCAAGCAGTGAAAGTACGATCAGTGCAAGCCATGATTGTCCGGTGGACGTCTCCGTCAGCAAGCGGACCCATTCATTCGAATTACCGCCGTCATATCCCTTCATTAATTGACTCGCATGAACAAAAACGAATAGTAAAACCGCAAGCAGCAATCCTCTAAGCGAATAGATGCTCCATTTTTGCACGAGCTTGCTCAGACTGGAATCCGCATCCTTTGGCAGTGTTATGGACCAAAGCATTAATCCAGCAGCGAACATAAATGCAGCATAATAAATAGCTCTAACCGTATAAAATAAAGCCTGCGAAACGGTAATTCCAGCTTCTGAATGAGCTCCATCCGAATGATTATGGCCAACCTGCTTGTGAGGGTCAAAATTTGTTTCTTCCATTCCCGAATACAGCTGTGCAAAAGCCTGCGGCGGCGATACCCACAAAGCAGCAGCAGCGATCAGGAGAAACAATAGTACCATTGCCATATATTTCGCCCATCTGCCGGACGTCATTTGTTTGTGTTGGAGCAAATATTTTCCCATAGATGTCACATCCCTTTATGTCATACTGTTTTAGTGTACTCGACCGCTCTAAAAAGAACAATTGCAGCGCGGTTAAGCAAATACGTATAGCAACCTGCTTTAAAGCCCATTCTACTATTAAAACCATGAATCTAAGGACGTGAACCCTAATGATGGACAAGGATTATCATCTCGCTGAATTAAACAACCAAAGCGATGCGCTCGATGCCATTCGCAAGCTGGAGCAGCAATTGACTAAAACTTATGGCTCAGAAGTCGCATTAATTGCTTATGCAGCAGACGCAGATAATGAAAAAGATAAAGCCTAAACAGCATATTAAGGCGTAATCAACGGCATGGCTCCTGCGCAATTCACAGAGGCTATGTCTTTTTTTATAAAATGCCCCTTATTTTACGAGCGAAAAATAGCGGCCAGTAACCCTCCGCGATAGCTGGGCAGCCTCTATCGGATTCCCAAACGTACACCCAGCCTGAAACAAGCTTGTCCTTGGCGTCAGCAACCCATACCCTTTCATAATCATTTTGCTCTTCGTGACCATAAAATTGCTCGAGCGCATCCATGGATGCAAGTCCTTCTCTATCGACGACTATCCATTGACCGCTTATAATACTATTGCACTCTTTAGCAATAGCATCTCGAACGGCCGCTGGATATTCACCGCAATCCACCAGCCTTCCCGCAATCTCTCCTGGCCGACTCGATTGCACAAAGGATGAAACAAAATGATGATTGCTTTGACCAGGCAGTAACGAACCGTAAATAAAAACAGGTATTTGCCGCATCTCTTCTCGAGCACCTTCCATCATGAAATAATAGATTGAAAATCCGTCTTCCTTCGAGGTGATTATTCCAAGTGATGATGAATCAGCCCTACGGTGTATATGGTTATCGGTTTCAAGACCCGCCGCAGCTCCCCATCTATCAGTTATTTGCAACTGGCTATCAAGAGGTAACAGAGACTGACTACTACTGGGACGGGATGAAACGAATTGACGGCCCGCTGTACTTGCTCCAATACACCGTCTCCGGCTTCGGTCAATTCAGGCTCGGGGATGAAACACATGATCTCTATACAGGCAATGCTTTCCTTGTAGAAATCCCTGGAGATCATCATTATTGCTTGCCGCAGTCGAGCGACCATTGGACTTTTTATTTTGTATTATTCCGCCAGCAGCATATGCAAGCGCTGTGGTCTGAGCTGCTGCATGCCGTCGGTGCCACACCAACATTTGAGCCTGCAAGCGCAGTCGTTCGCAGCCTTCAAAATTTATATGCAGAGGCTCGCAGCAATAGTATTCAGAACAGCTACCAAGCATCATCTCTTATTTATCGTCTTATGATGGAACTGCTGCAATCAAGCACGCTGCAGCAGCAGGAGAAAATGAATTGGCCGCAGCAAATTAAGCAGGCAGCTGCTTATATGGAAGCTGAATTCCATCGTTTGCAAAGCTTAGATGATGTCGCTGCTGCGGCTGGATTATCTAAATATTATTTTACGCGAATGTTCATGAAGACGACAGGCATGTCACCAATGGACTTTGTAACGAAGCTCCGAATCGAGAAAGCTGTTCAGCTGCTTAGAAGCAGCAGCCTCACGGTCGAAGAAATCGCTCATACGGTTGGTTACTCGAGCGGCAGCTACTTTAGTAAAGTATTTCGAAGCCGCGTCGGCTTCCCTCCTGCTGATTTCCGCTTAGCCAAGGAGCTTCCTTCAATCGATCGTTTGCAGTTCGATTGAAGAGCAATATTTTACATATCAACGCAATAAATTACGCTAGTCATCGACTAACGTTTCGTTTTACGATTGTCGTATAGAGCAATATTACGATAAGAGAGGACGAAATCAAATGTATACAACTTCCAAACATCATCACTATGCAGCAACTCCGCCTATGGGCTGGAATAGCTGGGACTGCTATGGCGCAAGTGTGAGAGAAGACGAGGTTCGCGGAAATGCGGCATATATGGCCGAACATCTGCGAGATTATGGCTGGGAATATGTCATTGTTGATATTCAGTGGTATGAGCCCGGGGCAAATTCATCCCAATATCGTCCTTTCGTTCCACTTGAAATGGATGAGTATTCCCGCTTGCAGCCCGCAGCTAACCGATTTCCATCCGCTGCGAACGGTCAAGGCTTCAAATCTCTAGCTGATTATGTTCATTCACTCGGGCTAAAATTCGGTATCCATATTATGAGGGGCATTCCTCGTCAAGCCGTTCATGCAGACGCCAGCCTGCTTGGAACAAGCATAACCGCTCGCCAGATTGCACACCCGAATTCGATCTGCCCGTGGAACACAGACATGTATGGCGTTGATGCTTCCAAAGAAGGCGCACAGCAATATTATAATTCGTTATTTGATTTATACGCTTCATGGGGTGTCGATTTCGTTAAAGTGGATGATATTGCTGCTTCCAGAATTTACGGCATTCATTTGGATGAAATCAAGCTTATTCATCACGCAATAGAACAATGCGGCAGACCGATAGTGCTTAGCCTATCGCCTGGTCCTGCTCCTCTCGAACATGCGGGTGCGCTTGCAGAGCATGCGAATATGTGGCGAATGACAGATGATTACTGGGATTTGTGGCACCTGCTATATGAGATGTTTGAGCGCTGCGAGAAGTGGGCGCCGCATGCTCGGGATGGAGCATGGCCTGATTGTGATATGCTGCCGCTGGGGCATTTGGGCATTCGTTCTGTGGATGGAGGAGGCAGTGATCGTTGGACAAGATTTACACGGGACGAGCAGGTAACGATGATGTCGCTATGGGCTATTTTCCGATCGCCGCTTATGTTTGGCGGTGAAATGCGGGACAACGACGAATGGACGCTGTCATTGCTCACAAATGAGGAAGTATTATCCCTTCATCGGAATGGACGCGGCGCACGCCAGCTATATCGAGAACAGGACCGTATTGCATGGACAGCACAGGGCGATGATGCATTGTACGTTGCTTTGTTTAATGCGAGTGATCAAGAGGATACGGTTGCCGTGACGCTTGCGCAGCTTGGTTTAGCCGATGCTCCGCTCGTACGCAATATTTGGACACGCGAGAATCTCGGGAGCTTGAACGAGCTGTCATTCTCTCTACCTCCACACGGATCGTTATTGCTCAAATTAACTTGATCACGCAAGGCCGTCAATTGTTTATTCTAACAGGAATTTCTTCTGTTAAACTCGTTCAAATGCTGCTGCAATGATGCTGAAATGGAAAAACTCCCGTTAATTTCTGCAAAAGACCACTAATGAGTCATTTGCATCAAAATAAGCTGGAGTTTTTCCTGTTATTTGTGTTGTAAAGCGTTTAATCGCTAATATAACGGGAACTTTTCCTGTTACCCAGCTTAATCAGAGTGGATTCGAAGCTGAATCCCTATGATTTTGTAACCATACGCACATCAAGCTTTCCCTAGTTTTGGCTTATAACGTTCCAATATGTTACAGTTAGAGTTCAAGTGCTAGCGTATCTGCCTCATATCGATTGACAATTATACGCTGCGGCTTGAAAGAATCTCATTCCTGAATACATAGGAGGTCGTTTAGTTATGGCAAGCCAAACAGGAGCCATCGTACAGCAATCCTTAAACGCATTAATGGGAGACCCTGCTTTTTTACCAAGTTTACAAGATCAATCGCGTGAGCAAGCTTTCCTTTCACTTGCTGCTATTCTGTCCACGCCAAATAAAGTTCATAAAGCCTTTTTGCGCATTACGGTAGATAACGGCAATGTCGTTCGAATTCCGGCCTATCGCATTCAGCACAACGATACACTCGGGCCTTACAAAGGCGGCATTCGGTTTCACGAATCTGTAAGCGAAGATGAAGTAACGAATCTAGCTGCGCTAATGACGCTCAAAAACGCGCTTCACGAAGTGCCTTTCGGCGGCGGTAAAGGTGGAGTCGTTATTAATCCACGTTCCTATTCCGCTAAAGAGCTTTATCTGATTTGCAAAAAATATGTGCAATATTTCAGTGACGTGCTCGGGCCTGACAAAGATATTCCAGCCCCTGATATGGGAACCGGCGAGCGTGAAATGGACTGGATGATGGCCGAATACAAAAGCATTCATCCCGGTCACCCTTACCTAGGCAGCTTCACCGGCAAAAGCGTCATTAATGGCGGATCTTTAGGCCGCAGAGAAGCAACCGGAAAAGGCGTTTATTTCACTTTCCGTTATATGCTTCATGACTTTCTTAAAGAGCAAAGCAGCTGGCTCGCCGGCAGCACAAACCCGTTTGTGCAAACCGCGTTAGCGCATGCGGACAAGCCGCTGTCGATTGCCGTTCAAGGCTTCGGCAACGTTGGTTCAGTCGCTGCAATGGAAGCTTATAAATGCTCTTATTTAAACAATAAAGTAGTAGCTGTAAGCGATCGCAACGTCACGTTGTACAATCCAGACGGTCTCTCTGTCCCTTCTTTGCTTGAATACGCATCGACTCACCAAGGTGATTTGCCTTCGGACGAAGCCGCATTGTCTGAGCTTGATATGAAAGCCCAAATTCTTGGCCGCGAAGAAGTCCTTTATTTAGATGTAGATGTGCTTATTCTTGCTGCACTTGAGGAGCAAGTTCGCAAGGACAACGTCGATCAAGTAAAAGCCCGCATCATTGTAGAAGGTGCGAATGCACCTGTCACAGGCGAGGCTGATGAGGTGCTGACTGCAAAGGGCACCATCATTATTCCCGACATCCTTGCAAACGCCGGCGGTGTTATCGTCTCCTATTTCGAATGGCTGCAAGGGAGAGAAACACAATTTTTCACGGAGGAACAGGTGTATAAGATGTTGTATGAGAAAATGCAAACAACGTTAAACGGCATTCTGCCCGCTTTCTTCGGCGATCCTTTGCCGCTCCGCCAAAATTGTTATAATCACGCGGTTATGAAGCTGTCAACCGTGCTGTAT
>NZ_JBFRDK010000049.1:0-36952 GCF_052113545.1 Paenibacillus sp. TAF43_2 | reverse complement strand
ATCATGCATGGAGCGAGGCCCTGAGAAAATGCGCATATGATCAAATAATGAAGGCTCATTGATCAAATCCCACTGTACATTGGACGTGTGTTTATGCCTGGATACGATCGCTGCGATAAACCGTTTTTGTGCTTGTACGCTTCTTGGATCAAGATACGGATTTTTGCCTTCCCAAGATTCGGGAGCAAAGGCGAAGAAGCTAAAGGTCATTTCAATCTCATGTTTAGCCGCTATCAGTATAAAAGCATCTACAGCTCTGAGCAGCTCTTCCGATGCATGTCCATCCTCGAACATAAGATGCCGCCACGCCGTCCATAAACCGGTACGAATCAGGTTGATGCCGGCTTCCTTCATCGTCGCCATATCTTGATCCCAGATCGCAGCATTCGGCATAGACACGAATTTCCGGCCAACATCCGAGGTCATATACGTCATTCCTACAATCGGGAAGGGAGCGCCATTTTTCTCAAAATAATCCCGACCAACTGCAAGCGGCGTACCTCTCTCCAGCAAATCACGGCCATACCCCCAGAAGCCCTGCCGCAGTACCCTTTTTTCCCCGCTTTCAGCTTCGGCTTCACATACGATCTCATACAAGCCTGGCTCAATAGAGAGCGGTACACTAAAACTCACATACTCGATTTCGCTTCCAACGCTCACGCTCAACCGATGCTCCCATACCGCCTTAGCCTCTCCTTGCTTATAAATAGAAATAGCCATCGACCAGTTCTCTTGCTTGCCGCTTTGCTCATAGCCGTATGCCGCTTTAATCTGCTGTGCTTGAAGCGTCAGATGCGGTCTCTCTGCTTCATAATAAACCGCGTAGCTCGGCTTAATCCAAAGCTCAGTCACACCCCTCGCACAAAATGCCGCCCATTCTGCAAGAGCATCCGCGCCTGCGCCCGACCAGAAACGGCCAGTCAGCTGTTGATTCACAAACAACCAGCGTCCGCCTGCAAAGTCGCCTTTGTTATGCTCGATCAGAACGACAGGAGCCGATACCTCCCGGCCATCGGCAGACATTCCCTTCAGAAGCGGGCGAATGTGTGCATTCATCGGTCCCTGCGAGCCCGTAGCCTGATTCAGCTGATCCCGCTCATGCGTCACATGCAAAATAAGGCCAAACGTAGGTTCAATCGTGAACAAATGCTCCTTGTCCTGCAGCAAAGGCAGCTCCTGATTGTGGCATAATTCAGTTGAACGCGTATGATCGACAGCAAGCGCTTCATGAATAAATAGTTCCTGATGGTACGCTGTCATCTCCTGCTGGACGTCCCACTGCTCGCCATCCCGGCTCACCGGCTGTTTAAAAGGGGCTCCGCCTGCATGAATCAATCCCCCGCCCCGCGTTACAAAAGCGAGTATTTCCGGCCATGATGCTTTCGGGAAATACGATCCGTGCAAATGAACGAGGCAGTCTACCCCGTCTTCTTTAAGAGCTGCTGACAATCCTTCCGCATCGGTTACTTTAAACAGACTATTCAGCTTTTGAAGTGCCTCTGTATTTGGCGCACAGCCGTCTAACGGAAAAGTAGGGTCATAAAATAGTACTGCTTTCATGGTTCTCGCTCCTATCATTTCTCTATTGTTTATGGATCTTTACTTTCCATGATCCGCTATTTATTGCATAATGGAAGACTAAGCGTCATGATTGAACATGGATTACAATTACGTACTGGAGGCGAACACAGTCGTGTCAAAGCTCACAAATAAGTCAACTTCGTTGTCACGAGCCAAAATAAATTGGAATCATTTGAAATCAAGCTTACTTCTGAAATACGCCTTGTCGTACATACTTATCTTCCTAATCCCTTTGACCGGAGTTACCATATTCGTTTATGAAAACGCAGTCACTGGTCTTCGCTCTGAGATAGAGCAGTCCAATGTGAATCAATTGAATCAAGTGAAAATGACGATTGATGACCGGATGAGAGAGCTTCAGGAAATCGCCAGCAAAATAGCCTACGACGAGCAATTAACGCCTTATATGGTTCGTGATCCCTATTTTGGCTGGGAAGCTATTCGTCAACTTTCTACCTACAAAGCCAACAGCAGCATTTTGGAAGATTTATTTCTATATTTCCATGATGATTCTACTATTTACTCATCTCGCGGTCTTACCAATGTAGATGTTCTATTCAGCCAAACCTATCAGTTTAATCAAGTGAGTAAAGAGGATTTACTTCATGACCTAAATGAAGCCAAAGGTCCGATTATGCGTCCTGCTGAGCAGGTCAACGTTAACTATCGCAAGGAATCTATGCTTACGCTGCTCGTTCCGATTATGCCAAATGATCCTTTTCCTTATGGAACCGTTGTCTATTTAATGGAAGAGTCCAAGCTGACCGGAGTCATGGATTCCATCCTCAACAACTTTTCCGGCAGCAGCTACATCTTTGATCAGGACGGCAAAATGCTGACGGCCAATAATCATGGAGCAAGCATGCCGCAGGGTGACTTAGCTATCCTCTCTGCTTTGCAGCCAGGCATTCACAGCCTGACACTGAACGGCGAGAAGCAGTCTGTTGTTGCTGTCCTATCGCAAGAGAATGGATGGACTTACGTCGCCGCAATGCCGAGCCATCAATTTTTCAGCCGTGTCGTTCACATTCAGACTCTGATTCTGCTAGTATTCAGTATCGTCGTACTGACGGGCATTGCCGCAGCTATGTTATTGGCCAAGCGTCAATACCATCCCATTAAAGATTTAATGGAGTTCGCCAAACAAAAGAGCAAAAGCACTGCATTAGATTCAGCAAAAATCAGCAATGAATGGGATTGGATCAAGCAGACCATTCATGATTATAATGCTCGAATAGATATACAGGTGCCTTATGTTCGCAATCAATGCTTACTTCTTCTACTCAAGCATGGCAAGCCTGACGACCCAGAGATCGAGCAGCTAGTCTTGGATGCAGGGCTTGAGCTTCCGCAGGGGCAAGGGTATTATTTCTCTGTTATTTTGGCTTGGAATGCTTCCAATACGGGCGAAAATTCCCGTCAGGAACGCCAGCAGATACAGGAAATGCTCCATGAATTGGAGCTGCCGGATCTTCATTCGCGAGTTTATGGGATCGAGTTCTCCCCAGCAGAGCAATTTGCGTTCATGGTTAGCCTTGTACCAGCAGAGTCCGTACCTTTGCAGGAGCAGATTGAACAAATCGTTGAGTCCATAAAGCTCATGATTATGGAGAACTCGCAGCTGCTGCCATCGCTAGGAGTTGGTACACCATACGAGAATTTGGCAGAGCTTAATCAATCCTTTATCGAAGCGGCTACCGCGCTGGAATTCCGATTGGCAGGCGGTAATGGCCATGTCACTTACTTTGAACACTTGGCAGAGCTCAGCTCGCCTGATACAGAGACCTTCTGGATCTCCAAAAAATCGCTGCTCAAGCTAGAGCAAAGCTTAAAGCAAGGAAACGCAATTGTAGCCAGACAAATGATTAGCAGCATCATCCTTGATATGAAAAACGAGTCATTGTCGGTATCCTTACTGCGCTGCTTTTGCTATGACCTGCTAAACGCCTTGCTGCGGGCAGCCTCTGAAATGGGCATGCACAGCGTTATTCAGCACATTTCTGCCTTGGCAACCTTCGATACACTCGAAGAAACCGAACAAAAGCTGAACAGGCTTGCCGAACAAATTTGCGACCAGGTGGAACGAAATACCGAGACCGAGCAGCATTCTTTAATGGACGATATCGTAGCGTACGTGGATCAGCAATATGCGGATTACACGCTCAGCCTGGAGCATATCGCCTTGAAATACGCGATCTCCACTTCCTATTTGAGCCGCAGCTTCAAAGAAAAAACAGGCCTCAACTTTTCACAATATATTTCGCGCTGCCGTATGGATGAGGTCATGCGCCTGCTGCTGAGCACCGATGCTCCACTTAAAGACATTATTGAGCAAGTCGGATACTTGGATACACCGAACTTTATTCGTAAATTTAAGAAAGAAACAGGCCTTACCCCAGGGCAATACCGTAAGCTTAATGCTCCCGAAGTCCACCATGTGGAGTAAAGCCCATCATTGTCATCATGCTCATAATCAAAGCCAACTCTTAAGCACCGTTCCCGGTGCAAGAGTTGGCTTATTTACTTGGATGTTAGCTCGTTTTCCAGCGGTCGTATGCCGTCTGATAAATCGCCGCCATCCGTTCTCCACCCATTTTCTTGATCGTGCCAACGTATTTATCCCAACCGCTAATCGAATCTTGACCTGTAATAAACTTAGCTTCCATTTGCATAACATACGTGCTCAGGTCAGAGCGAAGTTTTGTAACCTCAGCCGACTCTTCTGCAGTTAAGAACAAAGCTGGAAACGGAACTCTTGCACCGCGATCCAACAGCTTTTCCTTATTTTCCTTGGCTACCCACTCATCGAACTCTGTTTTCAAGCCCTTTGTAAGGTCATCGCTAATTACCATAGGCGCGGCAATACCATAGTTAGGCGTAAGTGTTGAGCGGTATTCCTCCCGATCGCCGCCGCCTGGAACAGGCAGCCATTCCTTCGTCATTGAAGCTTTGTCTGTGTATTTCCAAAGCGTGCCTTCAGGTCCTTTGTCAAACAGCATTGCTCCATCATAGGAGTACAAATAATCGACCCAACGCATCGACGCTTCAGGCGCTTTGTTGCTGCTCGTAATGGCGAAGGCGCCTGTTGAATAACCTCTATTTTTTGCAATTGCAGGAGCTGCTACCATATCGCTCTTCACAGGGCTGAACAGCACATCTTCTGTGTCCGGCTCGCCGCCGAGTGTAAAGTATGCATGCCACTCCGAGAACAATCCGACTTGATTGTTTTTAGCTTTTGCTTTCTTCTGATCATCCGTTTGAGAGAAGGACTCATGATCGAGCAGTTCCTCACTCCAAAGACGATTCATGTATTCCAGGTACGCCTTGTAAGGCTCTTCCATAGGCGTATAATGAACAACATCCTTGTCATCTACGTAAATTTCTTCCTCATATGCGCCAAACGCTCCTAGAATCCACGTCCGCAAATCTCTCATCTTCGAGGAGGAAGCGAGTGGAATTTCGTCTCTTTGGCCATTGCCGTTCGGATCTTCTTCTTTGACCCGCTTCAAATAAGTGTACAATTCCTCCGTTGTTTCAGGAATTTTCTTAATATCAAGCGCTTTCAGAAAGTCGCCGTTATACCAAAGCGGATTGCGGTACCATGGCTGGTTTAAATCAAATCTTGGCAAGGAATAAATATGCCCGTCCGGTGCTGTGATGGATTTGCGAATATCCGGGTAAGCCTCAAGCAGCTTCTTCACATTCGGTGCATATTCGTCAATAAGGTCTTCCAGTGGAATAAGAATGCCTTGTCCACCATAATTAAGCTCCTCAGCCTGAGTTAGCTTTGCGCCAAACAATACATTAGGATAATCGCCGCTTGCAAAAACTAGATTTTTTTTCGTATCAAAGCTGTCTCTAGGCGCATTCAAATACTCAAATTTAATGCCCGTCAATTTCTCCATTTCGTCCATTACCGGCATGTCATTCCAGTTCTGAATACCGATGTCCGGCGCCATTAGCGTTAAGGTAAGTTTCTCGTTAACGATTGGAAAACCTTCCTTATTCACGTTTGCAGCTGCTCCTGCTCCCGCTCCAGTCGTATTTCCTTTTTCCTTGTCGCCGTTCGAGCCGCAGCCTGCAAGCAATGTAACCGTCATCACACCTGCAAGCAGCAAGGACGCTGCTTTTCTTGATTTGTACATTCTTAAATCCTCCCTTTTTTTCCTCTATTCTATTTAAATGATGCTATATAATAAGCGAAGGAATGATTTCCTTCGTCCATTATCTCACAAAGTCCTTCGGAAAAGCTCCGAACAAGGCAACTAACCCTTTACAGAGCCAATCATGACGCCTTGTACGAAGTAACGCTGCAAAAACGGATAAACGGCAATGATCGGAAGCGTCGATACGATAATGACCGCATATTTGACCAAAGAAGCCGCATCTGCCTTGGAATTCATCGCCATCGCTACTTCACCGCTAACCGCGGCACCCGTAGTCTCTGCTGTCATTTCCTGCAGCACAAGAATTTGGCGCAAAATCATTTGAAGCGGATATTTCGCCTCGTCATTCAAATAAATCAATGCAGAAAAATAACTATTCCAATGCCCTACTCCATAGAAGAGAGCCATAACGGCAATAATCGGTGAGGATAGCGGTAAAATAATACGGACAAATAGCTTCAAGTTCGTACAGCCATCCATATGCGCAGCCTCTTGCAGCTCCTTCGGAATCGTAGACTGGAAAAAGGTTCTCGCCACGATGATATTCCATACTGAGGCTGCGACTGGCAAAATAAGTGCACCCATGCTGTTAATGAGGCCTAGGTTTTTAATTAACAAGTAGCTTGGCACAAGGCCTCCGCTGAAGAACATCGTAACTAGAATGATGCCCATGAACAGCTTGCGCCCGATGAAATCGGTTCTGCTCAGCGCATACGCGGCAGGCAGGGTAACGACTAGATTGAGCAGCGTACCCACGACCGTGTAAATGATCGTATTGAGATATCCGTTCCAAACCTTCGCGTTATCGAATACCAGCTTGTACCCTTCCCACGTAATCCCCTTCGGAAACAGCCACATTTCGCCTGAATTGACGTATTTCGGATCACTTATCGAAGCGCTGACCATATAGAGCACCGGGTACAACACAACGATTAGCGCTAGTAGCAAATAAATATAGTTCAAAATGAGAAACAGCTTATCGCCCTTTGATTCTTTTACTGCTGTAACCATACGTTTCTGCTCCTCCTTCCTACCAAAGACTGGTTTCGCTTGTGCGTTTCGCAATTTTGTTGACCATAATAAGCAAAAGCGCATTCACGACTGAATTGAACAAGCCCACGGCCGTAGAAAAGCTATATTGTGCATCTACTAGCCCGGTTCGGTAAACAAATGTAGAAATGACATCCGATGACCCCATATTCAATGGATTTTGCAGCAGCAAAATTTTCTCGAAGCCAACGCCCAAAATATTGCCCATGTTCAAAATGAGTAAAATGGTGATGGTCGGTACAATCGTCGGCAAGTTAATGTGCAGCACTCGTTTGAATCGGCTTGCGCCATCGACGATAGCAGCCTCATGAAGCTGAGGGTCTACGCCAGACAATGCTGCAAGATAAATAATTGTCCCCCACCCCGCGCTTTGCCACACGCCTGATAAGACGTACACCGTCTTAAACCATTTTGGATCCGTAAGATAAGCAGCCGGCTCCAAGCCAACCAGCTCGATTAGCCTCACAAGCATTCCCGATGATGGCGACAAGAAAGTGATAATCATCCCGGCCATAACAACGACAGAAATAAAATGCGGTGCATAAGTAACCGTTTGCACAGTTTTCTTAAAATAGCCGTTCTTAATTTCGTTAAATGCTAACGCTAGAATAATGGGCAGCGGAAAACCGATGGCTAGTTCATATAAGCTAATGCTGAACGTATTCCACAATAAGTCCCAAAAATAATAGGAGTTAAAAAATCTCTCAAAATGCTCGAAGCCTACCCACGGACTTCCCATAATGCCTTTTGTCGGAATGAAGTTCTTGAAAGCAATCTGGATACCGTACATCGGACCATAATGGAAGATAAGAAAGTACAGCATGACAGGAGTCATAAATAAGTAGAGCTCCCAGTTTTGCAGCATCTTTTTTGCGAGCGGCTTGTTTCCGCTTGTCTTCTTGTTTAATGGAACAGCTTGCAATTCGTTTCCTTCCATCTCTCTCGAATCCTCCTCTCTCTATGTTGTTATTCGCAGCTTCACTCTACCGGCAGCCGGCATTGTAATTGACTAGCGCTTACATTCCAAATTGTAGTCATTTTCACCATCAACGGTAAATATGTATGATCTGCATTGTCATTCGAAAACGCCGTAACCATAGGGTTTTACAGGCTTTTCGCAAAGACAGTTGTTCTTTTTTTACTCATCAGAACGCTCTTAATGTGTTAGATATGCTGTCCGAAAATGGGGTGCAAGTGATACATATTGTGCTTTGCGGATAAATGTGTGAACCTTTCTTACGAATGCCTGTTTCTGAACAGCCGTTATCAATTATCACTTATGAACACGCATACAATTCCAATCCAATTCAGGAGGCTTTTGACTGTGACAAACAAAACCGCCCATCTTATTTCGCACACGCACTGGGACCGCGAATGGTACATGCCTTACGAATACCACCATACGCTGCTCGCAGAGCTAATGAACGATTTGCTTCGCATTTTGGAAGAGGATGACAGCTTCCGCAGCTTTCATCTGGACGGACAGACGATCATTATTGAAGACTATCTACAGATTCATCCTGAGAAAAGAGAAGTGCTCGAGAAATACATTCGAGAAGGCCGAATTATTATCGGTCCATGGTATGTGCTGCAGGATGAATTTCTGACAAGCTCCGAGGCGAATGTCCGCAACTTGTTGATTGGGCATCAAGACGCTGCTTATTATGGCGTTATTTCAAAGCTTGGATATTTCCCCGATTCCTTCGGAAATATGGGGCAGGCTCCACAAATGCTGAAGCAAGCAGATATTAATACCGCTGTGTTTGGACGGGGCGTTAAGCCGACCGGCTTCGATAATATGGTCGGTGAAACGACCGGCTCCAGCTATGAATCTCCCTATTCAGAAATGCACTGGACCTCTCCTGACGGTTCGTCCGTGCTCGGACTGCTATTTGCTAACTGGTACAACAACGGGATGGAAGTGCCGACTGATCCAGAAGAAGCGAAAGCCTATTGGACCAAACGGCTTGGCGATGCCAGCAAATACGCTTCTACGCCAGAGCTTCTATTCATGAACGGCTGTGATCATCAGCCTGTTCAAACCAACTTATCCGAGGGCATTCGCACGGCAAGCGAGCTTTTCCCGGACGTTACCTTTGTTCATTCGAGCTTTGAGCAATATATCGAGGCATTGAAGGGACAGCTGCCTTCTCATTTGACGACGGTCGAGGGCGAGCTGCGCAGCCAGCATACAGACGGGTGGAGCACGCTCGTCAATACGGCTTCCGCTCGGATTTATTTGAAGCAGCTCAATCAGCGGGGACAAACCTTGCTGGAGAAAGGCGCTGAGCCTCTAGCTGCACTTGCGCATCTAGTCGGCGGCCAAAGCTATCCGCATCAGCTATTGACCTATGCTTGGAAGACGCTTATGCAAAATCATCCCCATGACAGTATTTGCGGCTGCAGCGTAGACGAAGTGCATCAGGAAATGGTGACGCGATTCGATAAGAGCCGCCATACGGCCGAATCCATTATATCGGAGAGCCTAAGTGCAATTGCGGGACAGATCGATACAAGCGGAGTTAAAGCATGGGGAGAATCCAGCGTGCCGGTTACTATTTTCAACATGACAGGTTGGGAGCGCAGCGGCACAGTAAGCGCGGAACTCATCGTTGCCAAAGCTTATTTCAAGGAAGGGCCTAACCCTGCTGCCATTGCTGAACGGCTTGAGAAGCTCCCGCTTCATTTGGAGAATGGGGCTCTGCTGGATGACGAGGGTTGTACGATTGCTGCCAAAGCAGAGGATTTAGGCGTTCATTTCGGTTATGAGCTGCCGAAGGATAAATTCCGCCAGCCTTATATGGCTCGCAAAATAAAGTTAACGTTTGAAGCAAGCCGGGTTCCGGCACTTGGCTTCAAAACATATGCATGGCATGAATCCGCTGCAGCCCCGGCTTTAGCGCCTAACACATCACTAATCGCCAGCCCAAGCGGCATGGAAAATCAATATATTGCTGTAAGCTTTGAAGCAGACGGCTCTTATCATTTAACGGATAAATTAACCGGGAAGACATTCCAAGGACTTGGCATTTACGAGGATTGCGGCGACATTGGCAATGAATATGTATTCCGTCAGCCTGAGGGAGAACAGCCTCTTACGACCAAGGGTATTCCGGCAACGATAACCCTAGTTGAGAATGAAGCCTATCGTGTCACGTACGAGATTGTCCATGAATGGGCAATTCCAGCCAGAGCTGACGATACATTCACATCTGAAAAACGAAAAATGATCCGTTTCCGCGATCGGCAGGCTAAGCGAGTCGAGCATATGGTGCCGATGCGCATCGTCACTCGCGTTAGCCTAGAGCAATCCGGCAGAGGGCTGCTGCTGGAGGCATCCTTCAATAATCAGGCCAAGGATCATCGCCTTCGCGTATTGTTCCCTACTGGGCTGAAATCGGACAAGCATTTGGCTGACTCGATCTTCGAAGTCGCTTCCCGTGATACGACGCCAGCGGAGGAGTGGATAAACCCAAGCAATGCCCAGCATCAACATGCATTTGTTAGTGTGTCGGACGGCGAACACGGCTTAAGCGTCGCTAATAAAGGCCTTAACGAATACGAAGTGCTACGCGATGGATCGAATACCATAGCGGTTACGCTTCTCCGTTCTGTTTCTGAGCTGGGAGATTGGGGAGTATTCCCGACACCAGAGGCGCAGTGCCTTGGAGAGCATACTGTAGAGTTCTCCCTATTCCCGCACGCCGGCGATGCTATTTCTTCGGAGGCATTTGTGGAAGCTTACCAATTCCAAGCGCCTTGGTTCCACCTGCAAACCGGAAATCAACAAGGCTCGCTCCCGGCAACCTATGAGCCACTGAAGTGGGAAGGCAAAGGGTTCGCTTTGTCCGCCTTTAAAGTCTCGCAGCAAAACGGCGATGTCATTATTCGTTGGTACAACCTCGCGGGCGAGCCGCAGGAGCTGGCGTTTGAAGCTAATTTTGGCGTAGAGCATATTCATCAAAGCGATATTTTGGAACGCCGCCAAGAGGCCGCGAGCATTCAGAACAGCTCTGTACGCCAAACCATTGGAAAAGCAAAAWTTATAACCTACTCATTACAATTGAACTAATCAGGAGGCAAACCTTATGAAATTACCAGATTCCATTATTAATGTACTAGCTGAGGCGGACCAGCGCCTTGCGCATCGTCCCAAGCTGCAAAAGCTGTTCAAAAATTGTTTTCCAAATACGCTGGAGACAACGATCAAGCTGATGGACGATGGCACAACCTTTGTCATTACAGGAGATATTCCGGCGATGTGGCTGCGTGATTCTACGGAGCAGGTTCGTCATTACATTCCTTATGCCAAGGAGGATGCTGAACTACAGCGTATTATTAGCGGCGTAATTCGCCGTCAAATGTTCTACATTAATATAGATCCTTATACGAACGCATTTAATGAGACGGCAAGCGGCAAACATTATAATGCCGGCGATCAATCCGATATGACAGCTTGGATGTGGGAGCGCAAATATGAGCTGGATTCCTTGTGCTTCCCTACTCAGCTCGCCTATATGTACTGGCAGGAAACGGGCAAAAGCGATATTTTCGACGATGCCTGCTATCAAGCCTTAAACTCGATCGTCAATGTAATCAAAACAGAGCAGCGGCATGAAGAGAAGTCCCCTTACCGCTTCGTGCGTCCAGGCTTTAAAGAAACCGAAACGCTGCAAAATGACGGGTTAGGACTGCCGGTCAACTACACAGGCATGTCTTGGTCGGGCTTCCGTCCAAGCGATGATGCTTGCCTGTTCGGCTACAACATTCCTTCCAACATGTTTGCCGTCGTTATTTTGGGCTATATTCGGGATATTGCGGATCAAGTGTATGGCGACAAAGAATTGGCCGCAAGAGCAGAGAAGCTGCGGCAGGAGATCGACTTCGGCATCAGAGCGTACGGCATCGTCAATCATCCGGTATTCGGCAAAATTTATGCTTATGAAACGGATGGGTATGGTAACTACTGTCTTATGGATGACGCGGGGACACCTGGACTGCTGTCTATTCCTTATTTCGGCTATGCGCCTGTGGACGATCCCATTTATCAGAACACACGCAGGTTTGCGCTGAGCCATGAAAATCCGTTTTACTTTGAAGGCAAATTTGCCAAAGGCATAGGCAGCCCTCATACGCCTGCCGGTCATGTATGGCATATGGCTTTGTCGATGCAAGCGCTGACTGCCGATAATAATGAAGAAATAAAAGAGCTAATCGATATGCTCGTGAATACGGATGCTGATACGGGCTTTATGCACGAGGGCTTCCATCCGGACGATCCGTCCGTATTCTCGCGAGAATGGTTCGCTTGGTCCAACAGCCTGTTCGCCATGTTGATTTGCGAGGCGATGGATAGAGACATCGTATAATTTCGTGTACGGGTAAGTCCTCTCACGAATAAGAGGCAGCCCCTTAGGTCAATAACCTAAGGGGCTGCCTCTTCTATTATAGAAGATACGGAGCATCATTATCTTCTGATTGCTCAAAATATTATTTTTTCACGATATCCTGTACCGCTTTGTCGAATTTCTCAAGCAATTGATCGCTAGTAATTTGCTTGCCGAGATATTCTTGCATTGCTGCACCCCATTGCTGTGTAATGCCGTCAGGGAAACGATCCCAGTTCCAGCTTTTCACTTGCTCTGGACTCGCATTCGCGAAGGTTGCGAAGTCGCCGCCGATTTTGCCTACCGCTTCTGGGTTCGGCTCGATGGAGGACAATGCCGGTACAAATTTGAAATCGGTTGAAATGAATTTTTTGCCTGTTTCCGAAGTAACCATCCAGTTCAAGAAGGCTTTCGCTTCTTCCACTTGGTCGGATTTGCTGTTGACGATCCAGTTGTTCGGTACGCCGGTAAATACGTTAGGCTTGCCTTGAAGAGGGACAGCCATCATGCCAAGGTTAAGCGCGGGATCAATTTCATCAATCATGCCTTGAATCCAGTTGCCGTGCTGAATCATGGCATATTTGCCTGCTGCGAACTCCGCTACCTGCGTATTGTAATCCGTTGTCAACGCATTGTCTTGACCATTCGCGAACATAATGTCCACTAGGCGAATCCACTGCTTCATGATCGGATCATCTTTCAGCTTCACTTTGCCCGCTTTCACATCTTCGATAAATGCCGCAGGATCAGCTTGGTTAGCAAATGCGATATTTAGCGTATGAATGCCCATCGACCACCACTCCGAAGTAAGCGCGAATGGAATGATGCCAGCATCCTTCAGCTTTTTAGCTGCTGCTTCTAGCTCCTCGAGCGTTTGCGGCAGGTCGGTGATGCCTGCTTTTGCAAATAGATCCTTGTTGTAGGTGAAGCCATAAGCTTCAAGGTTCATCGGCATGCCAAGCAGCTTGCCGTCACGCGTAATTTGCGCTTTCGATGCTTCAACCAAATCCTTCGCCCAAGCCTCGCCAGTCAAGTCCGTCGCACGATCCACGTAAGGATCGAAGCCCGCCCAGCCGCTTGAGTTGAAAATTTCCGGCTCCTCGCCAGCAGCCAGCTCTGCTTTCAGCAATGCGCTGTAGTCTTCCCCGCCGCCGTGTGTCTCGATTTCCACTTTTACGCCGGTTTCCTTCTCGTATTCAGCAGCCATTTTGGCAAGTGCATCAGCTATCTCTACCTTGAATTGAAACACTTTAATGGTAACGTCCTTCTTCGGCGCTGCCGTCGCTTCTGTTCCGCCATTTTTTTCAGTTTCTTTTGGTGCATTTGTTGCTTTCCCGCCGTTGCCGTTGTTGCTTCCACAGCCGCTTGCCAGAACGATGAGCATAATAGCAGCTAGCATAAGTAAGGAAACTTTTTTCATCTTATGACCTCCCGCAAATTTTATATATCATTTCGTTTTTGTATCGCTTACATCGTCATTATAATTGTGCAACAACGTGGCACAACACCGAATATATTGTACTTCTAGGTGTAAAATGTTGATAACTTCCATAATAAAACTTTTTATCGTTAACCTTTAACTGAACCGGCTGTAATTCCTTCAATAATGTGCTTTTGCAAAAATAAAAAAAACAAAATAATCGGAATCGTACTAAGCGTGAGTGCAGCCATTGCGAGATCCCACTTGCGCAAGTATTGGCCAAAAAACTTTTGCACGGCGAGCGGAATCGTAGTCAGCTTATCATTTATAACGAGCACTGGCAGCAAATAATCATTCCAAATCCACAGCACGTTCAAAATAATGACCGTTACCGTGATCGGCTTCAGCAGCGGAAACACGATACGCCAGAACACGCCATAAGGTGAGCAGCCATCCACAACCGCCGCTTCCTCTACCTCTAGCGGAACAGATTTAATGAACCCATGATACAGAAACATCGACAAGGAAATGCCGAAGCCCATATAGCATATAACGATACCATACAAATGTCCGCGCAATTCGAACATCGACGTAATGCGCATCAGCGGCAGCATAACCGATTGGAACGGAATGATCATGGCAGCAATAAGCACCGTCAGCAATATTTTATTAAAGGTCGTCGGACGCCTAACTAAGCGATAAGCCATCATGGAGCTGACGATGACAAGCATAAGGACGCTAATCGAGGTCACCATAAACGAATTCAGAAACACCGTCGGAAAATCAATGGCAACCCATGCGCGCTTGAAGTTGTCCAGCCCCAGCTTCTCCGGCAGCGAAGCGGCGTTGAGCAAAATAAATTTGAGCTCCTTAAACGAGTTGATGATCAAAAAGTAGAACGGTGCCAAGAAAATGAGCGCAGCCGCGATACCTATAATTTCGAGCAATAAAATGAGAGGTGTATAGCGCTGTTTGTTTTCCATTACGCCTCCACCTCCTTCTTCTTCGTGAACCATACCTGCGTGACCGTAATTAAAGCTACGCCGAAGAAGAAAATCATCGCTTTCGCTGTTCCGAGTCCATAACGGTTGTTAACTAGCCCCTCGCGGTAAACGTTTAGCGCAATCGATTCCGTTGCATTGCCAGGACCGCCAGCGGTGAGCGACAGGTTCAAATCGAACATTTTGAACGAGTTTGATGTCGTAAGGAACAAGCAGATCGTAATGGCTGGCATAATAAGCGGCACGGTGACTGAACGCAGCATTTGCCAAGCTCCTGCCCCGTCGATTTTGGCGGCCTCGATTAAATCCTTCGGCACACTGATCATAGCTGCGATATAAATAATCATCATATACCCTGCCGTCTGCCATACGAATACGATAACGATGCCCCAGAAGGCAGTATTCGGAGTACCTAGCCACTGAAGGTTAAAAAATCCGAAGCCCGTCGCTTCGCCGATAGCCCGAAAGCCCCTTACGAATATAAAATACCAAATGTAGCCGAGCAGCAGTCCCCCGATTACGTTAGGCAGAAAAAATACGGTTCGCAAAATGTTGCGGCTCTTCAGGTTTCGCGTAAGCAGCAGAGATAACAGAAATGCCAGCAGGTTGGTGACGATAACCGCGGCAGCCGTAAACTTAGTCGTAAACCAGAATGCATTCCAAAAACGCTCATCGTCCGAGAAAATCTTAACTATATTTTTCATACCTACCCATTTGGCGTTGCCGAGGTCCATCCCGTTCCATTCCGTAAAGGTGTAGTAAAAACCCATCACGAATGGCGCAAGCACAATCAATATAAAGGCAATGAGTCCCGGTCCAACAAATACCGTTTGCTGTATCCATTCGTTCCACTTGATTTTTTTGGACATCATTCTCGTCCCCTTTCTCTTCCCTATGTGTCAATGTATCTGTTGATATTCACAGTATAAAACCGAGTCCCCCATCTAACCACAGAGAATGATGATAAGGTAGGTGGACTATATTGACCATCCGCAGCAGGATCGGTTACTGTGTTTATGCAAGAGTGACTTAGACAGAAAGCGGGCGATTGTGATCATGAATACGATTAAGCCATTTAACACGATTCGCAAAAAGCTCATGCTTTTGCTGCTCGCAGCTACAATTTTGCCGATTGCAACCTCGATGATTATCTCTTATAATGCGACAACCAAATCGATTACAGAGGATGCGATTGCCCGCAACAATCGACTGCTGTCGCTCGGGAAAACCAACATTATGAACTACATGAACAACATCAATCAGAAGTCGCTCGCTGTCTACAACGCAATGAACGTTCCGCGCTCTTTGTATTATATTTTGGAGCACAGCATGGAGGATGAGGTATTCCCGAACGATATTACAGACGTCATTCGCAATCGCAACCTGCTGAAGGATCATTTGTACAACATGTATCAAAGTGTCAGCGAGTTTCATAAAGTAAGGCTTTATGCGGTCAACCAAAACGCAACGTATCTACTATGGAATGACGACATTAAGGTTGGGCGAAACAATGTCCCCATTCCACAAACCTTTAAGAAAGCTTATATAGAGCCTACGCACATGAGCCATAATTACGGACTCATTGATCTCAAATCTTCGGCAAGCGAAGAAATGGTATTTACGCTTCATCGTCCGATCTTCCTCGCCCCGAGTGATGAGCTGCTTGCTGAATTGTCTATCGATGTAAGATTGAATGTATTAGAGGATCTAAATCGCCAGCTCTATGACGGCGGTGAGGAAAGCTTCTATATTGCGGATTCGAATGGTCAAATCGTGCTTTCTTCAGATAAAAACGAAATCGGTACGTCTGCTAAACAGAGCTGGCTGGGGACGATTTTGGACTCCGGGCAGGACAGCGGCCATTTTGACTGGAAAGAGGAATCGTTCAAGGGCATGATTTTTTATGATCGGATTAAGACGCCTTACATGGACTGGTATTTAATTAAACAGACGCCCTACAAGCATCTCTTCAGCGCTGCCGATCGGATTGCCCGCATCAATACGGCAGTCGGAATCGCTTTTCTAGCCATTGTCGTATTAGCCACTCTGTTCATTTCGATTCGGTTTACGAAGCCGCTGCTTCGCTTAATCGGTTATGTGAACAAGATTGAGACGGGCAATTTGAATGTAGCGATCGACATACACAGCAATGATGAAATCGGCCTGCTCGCAAGGCGATTCCGCTCGATGATGCAGACCATCAACAATCTCATTTTGACCGAATATCGGCTTGAGATTGCCAATAAAACCAATGAGCTGAAAGCGCTGCAAGCTCAGGTAAATCCACACTTCCTCTATAATGCGCTGCAATCGATCGGTACCGTTTCACTGCAGCACGGCGACACCAAAGCGTATTCACTCATTACGTCTCTTGGGAAAATGATGCGCTATCAAATGAACGCCATGGATTCGGTCGTGGAGCTGCGCCGGGAGCTCGATTATGTTCAGGCCTATCTTGATCTGCAGAAACAGCGTTTTGATACAGCTCTCCATGTGCAGCTGCTAATTGACGAGCAGACAAGGCAAATACTCGTTCCAAAAATGATTTTACAGCCGCTGCTCGAAAACTTTTTTAAGCATGGGTTTGTGCAATCATCGGAGGAGCCTTCGGAGCTTCTGATTACCAGCGCTTTGGATAAGCAAGGGGAATGGCTTTCGATTACGGTTCAAGATAATGGCTGCGGCGTGTCCGAAGATCGGCTGCAAGAGGTGCGGCTTCAACTGGAGAAAATGCATCCAATCGGAACCGGGCAAACGAATGATCAAGAAGAGGGCGGCATTGGCCTGCCTAACGTGCTTTCGCGTCTGCGCCTGCATTTTAACAAAACGGCTGCTATGGAGCTGCGTCACGTGAAGCCGCATGGCTTTTCCGTTACGATTCATATTCCGCTAGCAAAGGAGAATGAACGATGAAGGCATTAATCATTGACGATGAGAAACATGTGAGGGAAGCGATACGGCTGCTCGTCCCTTGGGATGATTACGGCATCGATACACTGCTTGAGGCACAAGACGGTATCGCCGCTACTGCTTTAATTCGCACGGAACGGCCAGAAATTATTTTCACCGATATGATGATGCCTAATATGAATGGCACGGAGCTGCTGCAATGGGCGGCTGAGCATGCGCCCTCCAGCAAAATCATCGTCATTAGCGGCCATGACGACTTTAGCCTCGTTCGCCATGCGGTCAAATACGGCGGAATTGATTATATTTTGAAGCCCATTGATGCTGAGCAGCTCGTTAGTGCATTGGCGAAAGCAGTGAGCTGCTATACCGCGGAGGAGCAGGAGCGATGCCGCAAGACGAGGATGAATATCGAGCTTAATCAGCTTAAGCCGATGTACTTGGAGCAATATTTTTCAGCAATGATCAACGAACCTGGCTCCTACTCGAACTTTGCAGATACGCTCAGACTGGAGTTAGGGATTACGAAACCTATACCCCGAGCACGTGTTGCACTGGTCAAGCTTGAGCTAGCCTCACCGTTCATTAGAGAGAAATTCGCCTCAGGACTCGATTTGCTGCTGTTCTCTTTGACGAATATATGCAATGAATTTCTAAAGGAAAAACAAATCGGCTTCGCGCTTCGCCACCGCGGACAGGAGCAAGAGCTATTGCTGCTGTTTTGGGGAGATGGAGAGCTGGCGCCTGCGTTAATCAAGGAAATGAACGATGCGATATTTGTGATATTGAAGACGCGGTTTCATTTTGGACTCGGGCATGCTGCAGCCTTTCCTTCATCAGCAGCCACCGCTTATCAACAAGCGAAGCATGCGCTTTTGCGCCGAAATTTGCTCGTTAACGATTCGTATTGCCATACTTTTGAGGCAGCAGTTCATCAGCACAAAAACACGCTTTTGCTCTTTAGCGAGCATGAAGAAAAAATAAAATTTGCTGTGCAAAGCGGCAACAAAGAACAAATCCGCCGCGCTTTAAAGCCTTGGTTCGAATCACTTGATCAAGCAGGATTCATCTCGCAAGAGCAGTTAATGAACTGGCGTCAGCAATTCGAGTTCGCCAAGTCGATATGGGAATACAAAAGCGACAAAAACAAAAGTGGAAGCAAATCTGATTTAATTGAGGATCAGACACTCTTATCCTTGGATGCCAATGGATTTTTTGATTATGAGCAGTGGAAACAGGGCGTTTTTGTAGAAACGTGTGACGTTTCCTTGCGTTTGGCTGAACATGACAAGGAACGCAGTGTCATTGAGGACATCGCTGCCTATATTGAACAGCATCCTCACGAGGAGATCACGCTGCAGGATATATCCGAGCGGTTTTATTTAAGCAGAGAATACATTTCGCGCAAATTCAAGCAGGAGACGAATGGCAATTTATCCGATTTTATTGCGGAGGTTCGGATCAAGCGGGCAAAGGAGCTTTTGGCAAACGGGCAGTTAAAGATCGCTCAGGTTGCTGAGCTGGTTGGCTTTCAGGATGAGAAATATTTTAGCCGCGTCTTCAAGAAACGTACGAACTGCTCTCCGAACGACTATAGGAAACACCATTACAGCGGGGATAGTTAGCGGGAACTTGCTTTCGCATAAGGGTTAAAGTCAGCTCCATAAACTGATTCAAAGGCAAAAAAAAAGCTGAGCTTCGTTCAATTGGCGTTAACCAATCGAGCAAAACTCAGCTTCTCTTTGTCTAAGAAAGACACCTACATTATCGGTGTACCCTTCTTCAACGTCTTCATGTCACTATTGGAGTTATTGAGCGCGGGCAGCATCTTCTCACCACTGACCATTGGTTCATGGCAGATTAAACAAGTAGGAACGTGATCAAACGCAAAGTTATCGCGCATCCAACTGTTGCACCCTTCCGTCTCGCATGTCCATACCTTCGTGTTTTCTTCCGGAATTTCTTCAAGCGGTTTTTTACGATTGTACATATGGTCAGCCCCCTTCGCGATAAAAAAGGAAAAACTGCCTCGAACTTAGAGTAAGGGGCAGTTATCATTTATAAACAGCAGTGTATTGTGAATATTTGCTTCAAACTTGCAATTGATTTTATTGTACCATATTTCGTCCAATAAAGGCAAATATCAGCCTATATTTTAGCGCCTTTTTTTTGGAGAGTGGCAGTAATGCGCAAACAGCTGCTCAATCGGTTTGAAATACAAATGCCCATCCTCCCAAGGTTGAAAATGAAGATCCATTCTAGAATCGCTCCAATTGGCAGGAGTCCCTGTCGTACTAAGCTTCCCTGGCAATATGGGCTCCTCGACGACGGCAGGAAATTCCTGATAACCAAACAGCAAATTCTCATGCATCGCAATGATTTCATACTTCGGCCCATGGAAAGCCCGCTCCTCTTGGAGCTGATAATGAAAATAAATATAGCTTGCTGCCATTTCCGGCTTTAAGTGCGCTACTCTTCCAACACGCCGTTCAACTGTTTTTTTGCGAAGCCAATGATCACAGCTTGCTGGCTCGTTGAAATGGAAGACATCAATCATCGGAATCCATTTTCGCGCAGCTGAATGTCCAGGCCAATCCTMCAAAAAAGCAGCCATCTCTGGAAGCAGCTCATCGGACTCGAGCACTCGTTCGATGCACTCACAGTAAATGAACACATTTCGCTCCCATTGGAAGCAGCCAACCGTCATAATCTCCCCTTGCTCTATTAGCTGCTGTACAGCAGCTGACTTTTTTGCCGCTTGGATGGCCTCCATCTCGAAGCCTTCTTTCATTTGCGCCCTCGCTATGACTCTAAACATGATTATTCTCGCTCCGCTCGTACGATCAATTGAAGTGCATTCGAATTTAAAGCTTCCCTGTATAGTTAAACGTGAATGACTGCATCAAAGTTGTATATATCGGTATCATAAGGGAGCCCATTGCTACAATCAATCGATTTTCTCAAAATAAGTGACGCTAACGCCAGTTTTTTAAAATGTTGGATATTCTAATTAAGGAAGTTGGAAAGAATGCCAAAAAAACGAGGAGGAAATACAATTGGAAAGCACAAGTGAGTTTGTCCAAAAGGTACAGGCTACGCAGCGTAAAGCCGAACTCAACAAAAGAAGAAACGGCAACGGCAACCCTGCTGAGAGACTTGTAAATAAACAGCACAGCACCAATAAATAAATGATTGGATAAGGCTTCGAATGGGTGCTGTCGCCGCAGGGTGGCAGCACCTTTCTTGCTTTGCAGAGAAGGTCATCTCTTTCAGCAGCTAGGCAACTCCGACATGTTTGGACACAAATAAAAACCAGCCTTACATGTGTAACCATGTTTGACTGGCCTATGTGTACAGCAAATTGATAATTGCATATGATTGCCTCAAGCTTTTAAACCGAATACTCATGAGGGTAATAGGCGATATGAGAATCCGCTACAATCGTGAGACTGTTTTCGTCAGCGTTATATTCAACTGGACCGTCTTTGACGTAATACCACGTTTTTAGCGTCGGCTGATCGTCAAACTCTTGGAAAACAAACACGTTCAGCTCAGCTTTATGAGCAAGCAGCTCTTCGATACTTTCGCTCCATGGCACAGAAACCGTAAATCGCCAGCCTTCCCCCTGTGGAACAAGCGTATAAGGCACTTCCAGCTTATTCGAATCAATAAACATCCGACCACCCACCGCATGTTTAACAAGAAACGTTTGTTTCATTTTTATCCCTCCTTAAAGTTTGCGAATGCAAACTTACTTCGAAAGCGTATGCTTAAGTTTGCGAATGCAAACTTACTTCGAAAGCGTATGCTTATGCGATAGCAAACTTACTTCGAAAGACTAAGGCAAATCGATCAGCATAAAAAAAGCTGGAGCCGCAGCGGTGAGTGTAAGCTCCTCAGCTGCCTCAATTTGTGCCTCATCACCGGTAAAAAGTGTTTCGCCGTGAACCGACAGTTCACCTTCAATAATATATATAAATTGCTTGCGTCCCGGTTCAACAACGTATTCAAGCTGTTTTCCTTGCTCCAGCTTGCTCAGATAAATCGTCATATTCTGATTTATGGAGGCAACCTGTTCCAAATCTTGATTTGAAACGACAGGAAGCAGTGCATTATGCAGCTTTTCTACATCGAATCGGCTCGCTTCATAGGAAGGTTTCATCCCTCGTTCCTGCGGCATGAACCACAGCTGGAGCAAACGCAGCTCTTGATCTTCTGATGCGTTAAATTCCGTGTGGATAACGCCCGTGCCAGCTGACATCCGTTGCACCTCGCCAAACGAGGACACGACCGAGTTGCCCATGTTATCCTCATGTCTAATGCGGCCATTCAATACGATAGATACGATTTCCATGTCGCTATGCGGATGCGCGCCAAAACCTTTTTCCGGAGCCAAATAATCGTCATTGCACACACGCATCACACTAAAGCCTGTTCGATTCGGATCATGATAAGCTCCGAATGAGAAGCTTGGGTGGCTGCGCAGCCAGCCTAGATCCGCCGAATGCCGCGATGCCGCGGGGAATACATCGATCATAAGTCTCTCCTCCAAACAAGTTTTTATTTACTTACTTATATATAGCAGTTTTTCATTCTCCGAGCAAGCTTAAAATTGAACAGCGTTGAGCAGCGGCTCGAAACCATCGATATGGCAGCCTACTATATCTCCGCCGCGAATAACGACAGCACCTGGAGTTCCTGTCATCATAATGTCGCCCGGCAACAGCGTCATCACTCTGGAGTGAAAAGCAACAGCTGCAAAAGGGCGGAACTTCATATTGAATACTTTATTGCGATGTGCGGCCTCACCATTAATTGCGGTTTCCACATTCAGCTCTAGCAAATCAGGAAACTCATCCTTCGTAATAAACTCCGGTCCGAAGCTGAAAAAGGTATCGAAGCTTTTGGCCCTCGATAAAAACCTCTGATGTCTAGCATGAATATCAGCTGCCGTAACATCAATTGTCGTCGTATACCCGGCAATGACGTCATACACTTCAGCTTCTGATATATTTTTGCAGGTTTTTCCGATAATAATGCCGAGTTCAGCTTCTGCTGTGATTTTCCCAACTCCCTCTGGAATTTGTATCGCATCAAGCGGACCGATAATCGTCGTATCTGGCTTAATGAAGCTGACTGGCTCTTCATTTGGGTCCGCCAACGCTAATTCTGCCGCATCCTTTACGTAGTTCATGCCGATACCCCAAATTTTGCGAGGGTGACGGTATAGCGGAGCGTAATGTACATCCTCATAAGGAATCGCCGGCAATCGCTTCAACTTTTCCTTCCCTGCTCCTTCGTACCATTCTGTTAAAAGACTCAGCTCGCCCAAACGAATAAGCTCGAACAGCTCTATACTCCAGCTGGCATTCTCCGCCTCATTAATCGTTTCTATAAGAACAAGGCCCTTTGCACTCGGTATCGCAGCGAGCTCCTTGCCATTCCTTTTTACTGTTGATATTTTCATTGCCAGCAGCTCCTTTTCTTTAGCTTAATGGCTTTATTCGTGTCGAGACGTGATCAGCCACCCATTTCAACAGCCTCATATCCTGACCTTTACCCGCAATGAAGGAGAGGCCAATTGGACAGCCCAGCTCGCCTGCAATCGGAACCGTAACCTGCGGCAGCCCTGCCAGCCCTGCTAAACAGCTCATTTCGAGCGTTTGCGCGCGACGCTGCTCAACCTCCGAGCCCGATAATCCGAGCAGCGGCGCTATCGCAGGCACGGTCGGCACAACGAGCACCGTATCCTCTCCGAGCCATCCATCCATAAGCGCCCGCGCTTCATCCCGAATGGTGAAAGCTGTACCACTATCCTCTTCCCGCAGCGTGCTCGCCCAAGCAAATCGCTCCGCTATGCCCGGTCCGAAGGCAGGCTGCTCGCGCAATATCCACTCCCGATGCTCACGCCAGATTTCTAGTCCTTGAATAATCCGAAAAGCATTCACCCACTCTCGCAGCCCGTTTGGCGCAATAATGGCTTGTACATGCCTCTGGGCTAGATCATGCAGCATTGGAAAATATTGCGACGAAGCTGTATATGTGTGCTCATCCGTCAATGCCCAGACATCCTCAGCAAACACCATTCGCGTGAATGTCTCCTTACCGCTCCCTTGTTCATCAAGCAGTACACTGCCCACTTGTAAAAGTGTTTGCGCATCACGAGCCATCCAGCCTACCGTATCGAAGCTAGGCGCCAGCGGTATAAGCCCCTTCGTATCCACTGCACCATGCGTAGGCCTTATCCCATAAATTCCGCAATAGGCGGATGGCACGCGAATGGAGCCTCCCGTATCCGTACCTATAGCGAAATCTGCTAATCCTGCCGACACCGCAACAGCTGATCCGCTGGAGGAGCCACCGGGTATTCGGCCAAACGCTTTAGGATTCACCGGTGTTCCATAATGGGCATTTTCCCCGTTGATGCTGTACATCAATTCATCCGTAATGGTCGTTCCTTTTAATGTCGCTCCGTTTCGAAGCAGCAGATTTATGACCGAAGCGTGCTTATCCGCCTCGTCATGTGTTCGCAGCCAATCGGGATTGCCTGCACCTGAGATGTGACCAGCAATATCGAATACATCTTTTACCGCATACGTTTTACCGCTTAAGACACCTTCAGCTAAAGGCTCTATCTCAAGCTGTTCCGTCGCATACGCATTCCAGCTTTGCTTCATCAAGATCCCCGCCTCCTCTTTACCATCCCATTGCTGCGCCATCGCAGCGCGGATCCGATCCGCCTTGCAGTAAGCCTTGCTCATCTCGCATAATCGCATGGGCATGGCCCATAATGCCGTCGAAGTCCTTCACTTTCTTCACCGTGTGGCCTGCCTGCGCCAGCGATGCTAGTACGTCTGCAGAAACACGTCCTTCTATCTTCAGCTCCTGCGTTGGCTCTCCCCACGTTCGGCCCCATACCCATCTAGGTTCATTTATCGCTTGCTGAGGATTCATGCCATAATCAATCATCCGGGTAAATATCGCCGTTTGCGTCTGCGGCTGCCCCTCGCCGCCTTGCGTGCCATACAGCACAGCAGGCTTGCCATCACGACATGCCATCGCTGGCATTAAGGTGTGAAATGTCCTTTTAGCTGGCTTCAGACTGTTCACATGATTCGGATCAAGCGAGAAAAACGAGCCGCGGTTTTGCAATAAAACCCCCGTATTGCCTGCTACGACGCCCGATCCAAACTCGAAGTACAAGCTTTGAATGAAGGAGACGGAATTCCCTTCCTCATCCACAACTGCTGCATAGGCAGTATCGCTGCCCAGCACCTCGGATTTCTCGCATGAAGCATGATTTAACTCAATTGAAGCAGCTAGCGCTGCCGCATAGTTTTTATCCAAGAGCCGCTCAAGCGGTATGCTCGTAAAGGCAGGGTCTGATAAATATTTGTTCCGGTCACGGAAGCTTAGCTTTAATGCCTCGACGCACAGCTGATAATAATGATGGGAGCCATGTTCAATTTCACCGAGCTTAAATTGCTCTAGTATTTGAAGTGCCATAATAGCAGAGAAGCCTTGTGAATTGGGAGGCATCTGATGAAGTGTATACCCTCGGTAAGTGCCCTCAATCGGGGTCACCCAGTCGCCATGATGATCCGCAAAATCATCCTCGGCAAGCAAACCATTCTGTTTGCCCAAAAAACTCGTTATTTCCTTTGCGGTTTCCCCTTTGTAAAATTCATCGCGCCCAAATTCCGCTAAACGGCGCAGCGTCTTCGCAAGCGCAGGCTGCTTAAAGCGCTCGCCCACCTTAACCGCCTGCCCGTTTGGCAAGTATATATCTGCTGTTTCGAGTGTTCTTGCAAGAACGATTTCATTATGAACCGTATTTTGATATTGATCATTCGACATAGGGAAGCCATTCGCGGCGTAATCAATAGCGGGTGCCAACACCTGCGCCCAGTCCAGTCTGCCATACTCTCGGTGAACCGCATCCCAGCCGTCTACCATGCCGGGCACGGTTACGATACTGCCAATGCCCCGATTTGGAATCGCCGCCAAGCCATCGTAAGCACTAATACTAGCTTTATAACCAGATCGGCCGCTGGCATTATAGCCGCGCACCTTTCCTTCACTATGATGATAGCCGAGCCAGAAGGAGTCTCCTCCAAGGCTTGTCATATGCGGATAAACGACGGCGAGACATGCGCTCACAGCAACAGCTGCATCGTAAGCATTCCCACCTTGCGCAAGCATACGAGCGCCAGCTGCAGTAGCTAAATAATGAGGGCTGACAACCATAGTTTTGGTTCCGATGACCGATTGATTCATATCTACCACCCCTAAAAATGGATATAACTCTAATCAAACTCGCAATTCACTTATTTATATGTTAGATAATATAACATTGTGTATTCTTTTAAAATACCACCTCAGAGAATGATAGGCAATAAAAATGTAACTTCTTTTTATTAATTGTGTTGAAAACGAATGGTGATGTGTATATATTTATACATATGGTAATCAAAATTCAGTATTACAAGACACCTTGCAAAATGATGAAATAAAATTGGAGCTGATGAACAAGTGCAAGAAAAGCCTTTTGATGAACCAAAAATTATGGAAATTGATGATATTGATCGTAAAATCATTGCTGAGCTCAATATTAACGGAAGAATATCTTACACAGACTTAGCGAAGGAGATTGGATTATCGCGAGTAGCTGTCCAATCTCGGATTAATGCGTTGATGGACGGCGGCGTAATCGAACGATTCACGGCCGTCATTAACCCTGAGCGAATCGGCATAAATGTATCGGCTTTTTTCAATGTAGAGGTGGAGCCTAAGCATCTGCATGCCGTTGCTGATCAGCTCTCGACTGAGCCGTTTGTCACCAGCCTCTACCATATGACTGGACCAAGTAAACTGCATATGCATGGTCTGTTTCGCAACAATCAGGAGATGGAGCATTTTCTCAAAGATAAGCTTTACACACTGCCCGGCATTATGAGCGTCGATTGTCAGGTGTTAATTAATCGTTACAAGAGTCGAATGGGAATGAGGCTGTAGATGATGGCTGGAAAAATAATGAATAACCGCTACATGCAACTTTCATGGGCGATGATGAAGACTGGTATTCTTGGCTACGGGGGCGGCCCGTCCGTTATCCCGCTAATTCGATATGAGGCAGTTTCGAACTATAAATGGATTGAAGATGAGGAATTTGGTGAAATTCTTGCGCTAGCGAATGCACTGCCAGGTCCGATTGCAACAAAAATTGCCGCCTATTTAGGGTATCGCGAAAAAGGTACTCTCGGTGCCATCGTGTCTGTTCTCGCCCATATCATTCCTTCTGCTGTTGCGATGATTCTGCTATTAACGACGGTTCAATTCCTCAGCAGCGCAGCCTTCATACAAGGTATGATCGGTGCGGTAACGCCCGTCATCGCTGTCATGCTTGGCATGATGGCCTATGAATTCGGAGAACGTGCTGTCAAAGGACTTGGCAAATACGTCGGCTTTGGCTTTTTTGCATTAGCATTTGGACTGCTGCAAGGCATTCATATTCATCCTGCTATCGTCATTCTTTTATTTCTTGGTTACGGTGCTTTTCATCTGAAAACAGTTGCAGCCCTTCAGCGCAAAAAAAAGCAGAAACAGCTCCGAAACAGCCAGCAGAAGGAGGGCGTAACGCGTGGAATGGATTAATTTAATTATCGGATTTTTTATCGCTAATGTGCTTGGCTACGGGGGCGGACCAGCCTCCATTCCGCTTATGTACAGGGAGATCGTAACGAATCATCAGTGGACGACACCAGTAGAGTTCTCAAACATACTGGCGCTTGGCAATGCACTCCCAGGTCCGATTGCGACTAAAATTGCCGCCTTTGTCGGCTACGATGTCGGCGGCTGGATCGGCTTAATTGTCGCATTAGCTGCAACGATTGTTCCATCCGCTGTCGCGCTTATTCTACTTCTTAAGGTGCTGCAGAAGCATCGTCAATCGCCTGTAGTCAAAGGAATGACGCTGCTTGTACAGCCTGTAATTGCCATAATGATGCTGCTGCTTACATGGCAATTGGCTGAAAGCTCTATCGAATCGATCGGAATTGTGCAATCGCTCATTATTGCAGCGGTCGCCTTCTGGGCGATGCAGTTCCGCAAAATCCATCCTGCCATTGTCATCGTTATCGCATTCGCCTATGGCGGTCTTGTTATTCCTCATTTGAACGTACTATAAATAACTAATAGGGCGAATCCGAGTAGCAAATGTCTACTTGGATTCGCCCTAGAGGTTTTCTTAAAACTTCTAAATTATCATTCCTTAGGATTACTCGATAACGCAAACCGCAATACTCTGCTAATTGCCGCTGGCAGCACACTGACATGACTCTCATCACAAAATTTCACCATTTCAGAATAAAAGCCTTTTTCCGCAAGGGTCAGCAGCCGTTCAGCAAGCCGTTCTGCATCCTTCACCATAGCCGGAAGCTCGTCTGCACCAATAGTCAGCATCAACCTCGGTAGATTGCCCTCTTTTATGAAACTCTTCTCAAAAGCTTCGGCTTCCTCCAGCACAGCATGATGGTTCCACCAAATAGAGGGACTCCCCGCTGCATAGTTTTGAAATGCTTGAGGCCTTGTAAATAAGGCATGAAGGACTAGCAAACCTCCGAGCGAGTGCCCAAACAGGCTCTGTCTTGTCGTATTAATCGGATATTGTTGCTCAATAGTTGGGCGCAGCTCCGTCTCAATAAATTGGAGGAACGCATCAGCGCCCCCATGCTCTGGCCACTCCTGCCCATTCGGGCGAGCAGGCAGGTTCTGAACCTCTGCTGGCATTGTGAAATCATAACATCGCCTGCTCATCTCAAAGGGTTCCCTTGAAGGGTAACCTATGCCCACTATAACTACAGGATCATAACCATGCGGCTTGCGTATTTGAAGACGAGCGGCCTCCGCAAAAGTAGCGAATACAGCATCCCCATCCAGAGCATAAATAATTGGATAGCCCTCTGCTGGAGGCGGCTCGCTCGGAATGGCTATCATCAAACGATACTCCAACTGCTTATGATTTGAGTAAATGACTTGCTCAAAACGGCCTTCGACATAGTGGCTGCTAATGTTGTTATGACTCATGGTGCAAGCAGCGCCACAACATCATTGATTATTTTTCCATAAGCAATCAGTCCGCTTCCTGTCCAATAAGTATCGTCAACCTCATAGACATGGCCAGCTTTGGCGTATGGCGTGTTCTTCCAGATCGCGTTGTCGGTGAGCTCCTTCATATTTGCAGTTCCCGTACCTTTGTTGTTCATTGTAAAAATAAAATCGGCATCTATGTCCGGTATAATTTCAAGTGACACATCCATACTGTTCTTCGTTTCTACCAGCTTGCTCTTTCCAAGACCCAGTTCATGCGATAGAACGTATCCGCCAAAATAGTTGCCGCCAATCATATACATGCCTTTTCCATTAAAATTGATAAGTGCTGCCTTCTTGCCTTCCCCCACAGGCGCAAGCTTTGCCTTCGCTTCCTCTTTCTTCTTTTCATAATCCTTCAGCGCCTGTTCTGCCTCTGCCCCTTTGCCCAGCAAATCGCCAAGCTTTGTGACTGAGCTTACCAGATCACCTGCTGCGTTTTTAAATACATAAGTCGGCGCAATTTTGGAGTACTTCTCATAAACGCCATTTTCAGCATAGAAGGCTGTATGCAAAATAATTAAATCCGGCTCGAAAGCCATGACTACCTCTGGTGCGGGCGGAAGCCCGCCAACAAAGTTAACTTTAGGCACATCTGCCAATTGATCCTGCAAATATAACTGCCCATTTTTCCCATCTGCCCACTGCGCCACCGGCTTAACGCCTAAGACAATCATGGAATCCTCCATATATGGAGCAAATACCTTAAGAGGCTTAGTCGGAATCGTAATTTCATGATCCAGCTCATCCGTAACTACCCGAGTTGAAGCTGTTGTCTCCGCTTCTTCAGATGCTGCGGTTTCGTTCGGGACTGCGGTTTCTTGATTGGTCACTTCCGTTTCGCCCTGCGAGCCGCATGCGGTTAGAAGGCTAATGCTCAGTATGAATACGAGCAGCACTAGTGCGCCCTTTTTGAACGATTTAATGAATGAATAGTCTCTGGCCTGCATAAAAATAACCTCCTCCTGTGATAACGTTTCTCATTTAAGAAGATTATATTTCATGCGCACGGGTGCTTCCATGGACTTTATCCGCATATGGGTTTGGACAATATCCTGTGAATAGAAGCAGAATCTCATCCAGCATTCGGTTAATGGCAAAAGCAGAGTATTCACACCATGGGTCAGACGGAATTAGATAACTGCTGCCTTTTTCTACTGCTTTAAGCTTGCGCCATTCTACATGATGTTGAAGCGTTAGCCAATACGTACGTGAAGCCCTCTCTGGACAGACCAATAACAGTAAGTGATCTGGATTAATCTCTTCAAGCTGCTTCAAGGATATTTCTTTATTGTAGAGCTTCTCTCCCTTATAAGCGGGATTCAGCCTCAAATCCTCATAAAGCACATCATGAATTGCCCTGTTGCAGTACATATGAAGGCCATTGCCATTAATGCGGATTACGGCAAAAGTTTCTTTGCCTACTGCTTCTTCTATTTTTTGTTTAGCAAAAGCCGCTTTCCGATTATAGTCTTCTATCCATGCTTTGGCTTGACGGTCTCGCCCAACAAATAATGCTATTTGATGAAGCTGTTCTTGCCAGCTTGTCTGCTTTGCAGGCACAAATAACGTCGGGGCAATGCCAGCAAGCTTCTGCTTCTCCTCTTCCAGCAAAACATCTCCTGCAACAATGGCATCCGGTCTGGCTGTTATTAACTTATTTAATTCTGTCCCGCTTTTCTCCTCACCATAGCTCATATGCAGCTTAATCTCATTTTGATAGACATTGTAGTAATATGGCGTCCACTTTGAATCAAGCGGAGCAGCCGCAGGTATCAAATTGAGCGCTAGCAATTGCCCCATGATGGCAGGCGAATAAGCGGCGATGCGCCGCCTAGGATTTTTTATAAAAGCAGAGGGAGATACGCCAACCTCTTTCTTAAACTTCCGGCTAAAATAAAACTCATCGCTATATCCTACCTTTAGTGCAATTTCCCGCAGCCGCAAATCCGACTCGGTCAAATATCTTTTGGCACGATTGATGCGAAGATTCGTCAAATAATCGATTGCGCTCTGACCGTACGTTTTTTTGAACAAGTCCACAAAATATTTTGGACTGATATTTGCCAGTTTAGCCAGTTGATCAACAGATAAAGGCTCATGGTAATGCTCCTCCATAAAGCTTCGGATATTCAATAAGTCCACCCGTGGCGACCGAATGCGCTCCTCCTCTAGAAGACTGTTATCTGAGTCCATCATGATCCCCCTAAGCCTGCCCTAAAACAAATAGATTCATTATTTACGCAGGACTCTACTTAAATATTATTAATTTCAGTATACCAGTGGTGATAATCATTATCAATTAACAATGCAAATAAGCCCTTTTTGCGAAGGGCTTCATGTTTTTTATCGTGAGTATTAGTTCTTTGTACAACGATTTATTTTGCCAACTTATCCATTACTGTTAATTGAATACGCTGCATCACCAAGTAGAGGCTCGTACATCATAATTGCATGATTCTCTGTAATAAACTCATCTTCTAGTAGTATTTTCTCTGTGTTATACACTTTTCTATATATTTTATTATGCCGGACATAACCACCCCAAAACTCATGAGTGATCCAGTGTTCTTTTTCATATACTTCATATGTTTTGATTCGAGGAATTTCGGCTCGCCATTCCCCAACTAAATGCGTATCCGTCAGATTCAAACACAATTGATAGGTATGATTCGTTTCATTCTTAATCTGCAAATCCAAATAATTGTAGGAACAGGTTGCCCCGCTGCCAAAAGGCTGCTTTCGATTAGAATCCGGAAAAACATCGTAGCTGTGTCGGTACCTCTCCGTAATCGTCAGAGGAGAATGCAAGGTCATCCAATAAATTAAATTCGATAATTGGCATAACCCGCCGCCTATCCCTGTAGTCACCTTCCCATAGTGCAGAATCATGCCATCTACATAACCATCTCTTTTTGCAGGGTTCCCAATCAATCGCCAGTACGAGAAGGTTTCACCCGGTTTGATCACTAAGCCGTTTATTTTTTTCGAGGCAATTGCAAGGTTTGTAATCTTATTATGCTGCAGCCACATATCCACATCCCGCAGCTTACGAAGTAGTGGTGTGCGATGTTCAAAAATACGATGAGGCAGAAGATCATAGTTGGGGCGATGTTTCGCAAACTTTTTCTCCCCAAAGTACCAATCGAGATAACGCTTAAATCGGTAATACTTTTTCCCAAAATAAATCCTTAACCGGCTTCTCTTTATAGGTCGCAATGAGGTCATAGCTGTGAACCTCCCTCCTATTATCTACAACAAATTAAAGTTAATCTTTTTTAGCTTTCTTTTTCATTTCAGTCCACTGAGTAAACACGAGCAATAGGCAGCCAAAAAAGAGCAGCAGACGAAAATAAGATATAGCCTGGGTGTCTATCCACTGCTTGATCAAATCGTATCCGTAAAATAAACTTAAAGCTACTCCAATACCCATTTTACAAAGGCCTATCTTCTATAAAAAGTCCTTTTTATTCATTCGCCATAAACCTCCTGTTGTGCAAATGATTCCAGTACCTAAAAGCAGCAGAATAGAGGTTGTCAGGTTAGTCCCCCCTGCAAAGTTACCTGTGAAATGTGAAACCATATCTAAATGGAACATTGGATAATAGTTAACAATGGGATATGAACTTTTGAGCATAGATAATATCGAATCAATGATCATGACGAAGATAAAGGAAGCAAGTACGGAGAAAGATGAATTGATGCTTAGAAGCAACGATAAGAACAAAACCACGGATGAAACAGTTAATATCGTTAACATATTTAGAATTATACCCAAAATCGTAAATTCCCAGCTCTCCATAACAAAAGGTGACTGTATGGCATCCAGCACGACATAAAGAGCTTCAAAGCCGATATTTCCATCATGAACATACCCAATGAGAAACGTAGCAATATTCATGATAAGCATTAAAACTGTCGACATAACAAACAAGGAAAATAGCTTTGTTAAAAAGAGCTGTGTGCGTCCAATYGGGCTAAGCAATAGCATCTTCATCGTACCGGAGGACGTTTCTCCAGAAAACATATCCCCGCCGATAACTATAATAATAAGTGGAATGAAATACTTAATTGAAATACCGCTCATATCCGTATTAAGCCAGTGTATCGCACCTTTTGGCTCTGGCTGTATACCAAGTTCAAGCTGATGCTGTACTATCGTGATTTGATTGTTTACTTGCTTATAAACAGGATCATCCACTGGGATTGTCTGAATATATTGCATAAGTTGACTGAGCTTTGCCTGCAGCCCAGAACTCCAATCGGCTTCAGGAATGGCGCTTGCAACAGAGTCAACAGCAAACCATTCGGTTATAAATAATGTCAGAGCAAATAAACTGTATATCCCCAATATCCAACAAACGCGGCGTTTCTTTTTCATCCACTCATTGATTAATACACCGTACCAATACCCCACTACGCTCGCTCCTTGCCTTGTGTGCTATCTAGAAAGAAATTCTCTAAAGATTGCTTCGTTTGCTCAACCCAATAGACAGGTATGCCCCGGTTATATAAACGATTAACGAGCTCCGGTATATGCTCATATTGTGCATTTATCAATATTTGAAAGCCTCTTACTACAGGCTTATATCCACCTTCCTCCAGAAGGGCATATGCATCCATAATCTTGCTCTCATCTATAGTAAAACCTACAACTTCACTTTGTAGTGATGACATTTCCTTCACAGCAATTGTTTTCCCATGGTCGATAACAATAACTCGGTCACATAATTGCTCCATCTCACTAAGGAGATGAGAGGAAATAAAAAAGGAAACACCTGTTTGTTCTCTCAATTCGCGAATCAGCTCCCGCATTTCAATAATGCCGGAAGGATCTAAGCCATTTGTTGGTTCATCTAGTATGATTAAGCTTGGCGTTGCCAAAAGCGCTTGAGCAATAGCCAATCTCTGCTTCATGCCAAGCGAATAACGCTGTACTTTCTCTTGAATGCGATCTTCCAAACGAACCATTTTTACGCACCAGTCAATCTTCTCTTTTGATATATTCACGCCACTTATACGAGCAGCCTGCATGAGATTCTCCATACCAGACAAATAACCATAAAGAGCAGGCTGCTCTACTATTGCTCCAATATGTTTCATTGCCTTTGAAAAGTCTTTTTGAATATCGTAGCCCATAATTTTAATTTCGCCTTGATCCGGCTTGATCATGCCCGTTATCATCCGAATAGATGTCGTTTTCCCCGAACCATTTGGACCAAGAAAACCCATGATTTCTCCTGAATTGACGTGAAGCGTCAAGCTTTCAATAATCTTTCTCTTACCTAGCGTTTTGGAAACAGCGTTAATTTCAAGCACCTTATTGTTGAGCATGATTATGATTTCCACCTCAGCCTGATAGATTAATAGGGCAAGTCTTCTTTTCTAATCCGAAACCAAACTAAACCATAACAAATAAATGTAGTTGAAAGCAGTACTATGATAGACAAAACCATCGTGCCTTCTCCTTTAAAGGTAATGTTTAAATGAGATACCAAATCAATATGTCTCATAAAATAATACTTCTGAATCGGTATGCTATTTTGAAATGGCGAAAGCAGTATTTTTGTCAAAACAATTGCAATCATTGAGACAACAATGGACAAAGCTAGATTCCGAATAAAATAAGAAATACACACAATAACTGCAGCTATTGCAACAATACTAATTAAATTAAGAGCAAGTCCTGCTAAAACAAACAGCCATATGGGGACAGCATAAATAGTACCTAGTTGCAGCGCGATATCCCCAGTCCAATCTCCCCACCCATTTCTAATGCTAAGCAAATAAGTGCATAAATAGGATAGAAATAAAATAGAGACGGAACAAATGACTACCAGCGCTATTTTGGCATTTAAGATGGTATGCCGTCTTACCGGCCGCAGAAGCATTGATTTTATTGTGCCTGAGCTTAGCTCTCCCGAGAAAATATCCGCACCTATAAAAATAATGAGAATCGGAAATAAAAATGCGATGTAAACACCTGTCATCGAGCTTATTAACTTATGTGTAGTCGTAGAACGATTTAGATCGATATGATTGTCAATATGAAAGGTGTACCATTCTATTTGAGCTTTCAATTGTTTTCTATCCCACGTATCTTCTGAAGGCGTTGATTCAAAGAGTTGACGCAATCGATTTCGTTCATCCACTACTGATTGCAACGAATCCGCTTCTGACATAACGTTAGACTTGCTAGACGATGGAATAAACGCAAAACGATCGTTAAGTAACGCTGTCGCTAAAAAACCTATAAAAAAAATAAGCATCGTTATAAGTATGAACAATATTCGCTTTTTCCTTTTTACCCATTCGTTATGTAAGGAACCTATAAAATAAGACAAGTTTTGATCCTCCTGAGATAAACAAATATTGTAAATATTAGATTTATGTAAATTCGTTTACAATTATAAACATTTCATTCGCCAATGTCTATTTCGCAAAACATGAGCCAGTATTAATAGATTTATCATCTATTTCTACTGGCTCATATTCATCCATCATTTAAAAGATATTAGAAATCCATTCCCAAACATAAGTTACTGTTTCGATAACAACATCGACCCAGATCCATTCCCATATTTTCTTAATAGCATTCCAAACTTGCTTTTGTTGTCTTTCCGTACTTCTAATAACACGTCTAACCCATCCCCACATACTTGTTCATCTCCTATTGCATTTTTGTTGGCCACGACTGAAATATAACATGGATAAAAAAGGAATGAATTCCACGTATTTAGTCATAAAATGCGATTTTAAGGGAAAAAAGACGAAATGCATGTGGGAATACCAACTATTTATAATGATAATTATCTGTTTATTATTATAATTATATTTCAATTAAAGATATGTAAAACTTTGTCGATTTTAATAGACTAGAAAAAGTAGGACTACTTAATATAGATGATTTAGTATATTATTCCACTAGCCATTACTTTTGAGCTGCACTTGTTATTAAATTAAAGCGATTGGGGTGTTATAAAAATCAACTTAATACGCCTAGGAAATGAAATTAGCTACCTTAGGAAAAAGAGACAATTAACGCAATACAAGCTTTCTACTCAGCTTTGTACACAAGCGTTAATTAGCAAAATCGAACAGGGGCAAGTTTTGCCAAGCGTTGAAATCTTGTACAAAATATCGATTAGATTAAAGGTTCCTTTTCAGTCATTATTTAAAGCCTTAATATACGAACGGCAGGATTATTATGATCATTTGTTTGAATATTTAGATTTGATGAGCTTTCATCAGAACTACAATGAAATCTATACATTATGCCAGTCAGAATTAAAGAAAAAAAATGCTGAAGATATTACCAATCAAATATTAGAATACTATACGGTTTCTAGTTACTTTTTAGGAAATACGAGCTTTAAAGCTACCTTAGATCAGCTAGACAAATTGCTTGAATCGGATGTACATTACCATCATTATTCGAGCGAAACAATTCAAATTAATAAAGCTAATCTCTATACTGATCAAGCTATGTATAATCAAGCTTTCACGTTGTATGAATCAGTTATTTCTGAACACAAGGATTGTCCTAACTTTAATTCTTTTAAAATAAAAGTGTATTATGATCAAGCCATCGCATTCTACAAAGAGAGAAAGTTTTATTATTCTTTAGATAGTATTGAAAATGGCATTAAACATTCTATCAAACATCATGACATGAGGTATTTAGGTCATCTTTATAAATTAAAAGCTGATAATATGACTGAGCTCAGCTATGATAACGAAAATAAGCAATCGACGTTATTAATGGCGGACATTTTTTTCGAGTTATATGATTACAACAATCACTTAAAAAAAGCTCGGCATCGCTTAAATAACATCCATAGCTAACATCTGAATCATTAGGAGGTCTTTATGAGAGAACCGACACAATCATTGGATATAAAAGCAATTCATGCATGGCGAATAGAGGCCGTAATTGAAGCGTTTATCGTGTTCGCACTGCTTCTTTTGGCTCAAGTCATATTTAGTAATTTCAGCACTCCATCCTTTATCCCTCTGTTGCTCTGGCTTACCACAGGAGCATATTTTATATTCTTTGTTTACCATGTCTCGATAATGCCAAAACAAAAATATAAAAGATGGAAGTACGAAGTTCATCCTACTGAAATTTTTATAAGTGAAGGGGTTATTTTCCATCGAAAAACACAAATTCCAATAAATCGTATTCAACAAGTAACAATCAAGCAAGGGCCTGTTGCTAGAAGATTTCATTTAGCAACTGTCGAAATCACAAATGCTGCGTCCTCTATAGCGATTCATTACCTAGAGCATAAT